>JAAYQT010000167.1 GCA_012519165.1 Synergistaceae bacterium | reverse complement strand
GGCGACGAATTCGCCGTCCTCATGCTCCAGGACGGTAAGGACGGAGACTTTGACATCGTCTCCCGCCTCGAAAGAGAAATCTCCCGGGTAAATAAGATAAGCGGACGGGACTACCGCCTTGCCATGAGCATGGGCATGAGCGAGTGGTTACCCGGCGCTTCGGTTCCGCTGGAGGAGCTGGTAATGGAGGCGGACCGCAAAATGTACGAAAACAAGGCCGCCCGTAAACGGGCGGAGTGCGGCTCCGCCTCAGGAGGTTGACGTTACTCTCGGGTGAGGCTATAATGACCGAAACTAAAATGCAAAGGCTATGATGCAGTATGCTTAAGCGCAAAAATTCGCCGACAGAGAGGGAGGCTCAGGGGCTGGAAGGCCTTCCCGGCGGGGCGCGGGGGCGCAAAGACTGCGGAGCAGGGGCTGAAACGGTTTTTTTCCGGCAGTAAGTCCCCGGGGGGGCTCCCGTTACAGAGCCTGGAGCGGGGCGCGAAATTTGCGCCCAAGCAGGGTGGTACCGCGAGACTGACGACTCGTCCCTTCAACAGGGCGGGTCGTTTTTTTATAGCTTTTATCCTTATGAAAAAGAGGTGCCGGCGGAGTGGCGGAATTGGGGGCCGAAAACGGCAGTAAATTTATCTTCGGGGGCTGGGACGGGGCGGAGCTTGCGGCAAAATTCGGAACCCCGCTTTATGTCTACTCCGAGGAGGCAATAAGATCCCGGTGCAGGGAGGCCAGGGAAACTTTCATGGAGCGGTGGGACGACTCGCTGGCCGTATACGCCGGCAAGGCGTTTCTAACGACCGCCATGTGTAAGATTGTTGCCTCGGAGGGGCTGGGTCTGGACGTGGTCTCCGGAGGTGAACTCCATACGGCCATGGAGGCCGGTTTTCCCATGGAGCGGGTGTTCTTTCACGGCAACGGCAAGACGGACGAAGAACTGCGCCTGGCGGTGGAGGCGGGGGTAGGGCGGATAGTGGCCGACGGCCCTTCGGAGCTTGCAAGAATCGAAGCTGCATCCCGCCTCTCCGGTAAGAGGACGGCCGTCCTCATGAGGGTAACCCCCGGCGTGGACGCCGACACCCACAAGTACATTCAGACCGGCCACACCGGGTCAAAATTCGGATTTCCCCTTTCGGAAGGGGTTTTGGCCGATGAGGTCGGCAGATACAGGGACGCGGAATTTCTGGACCTTAAGGGTTTTCACTTTCATATAGGCTCCCAGATTTTTGAGAATAAGTCCCACGTCATGTCTGTGAAAATTCTTGTTAAGACAATGGCCGAGCTTGCCCGAAGCCAGGGTTTTCAGACCAGGGAGCTTAACATGGGCGGCGGCTTCGGGGTGGAGTTTGACCCCCGGAAAAAGAGCCCCTCCCTGGCCTCCTTCACCGATCCCATGATGGAGACTCTGACCGCAGTTTGCCGGGAGGAGGGAATCCCCGTCCCCGGAACCTTTATTGAGCCCGGGCGGTGGATTGTCTCCGAAGCGGGAGCGACCCTTTACACCGTCCAGGAAGTTAAAAAAACGGGGGGAATTACCTATGCGGCGGTGGACGGGGGCATGACCGACAACCCCAGGCCCGCCCTCTACGGCGCAAAGTATCACGCCCATTTCCCGGGAAAGATGGACATACCCCGGTCGGAGACCGTAACAATTGCGGGAAAGTGCTGCGAATCGGGGGATATCATCATAGAAAACCTTAAATCCCCCCCCCTGGAGCGGGGCGACCTGGTTGCGGTGCTGAACACCGGGGCCTATACCTTCTCCATGGCAAGCAACTACAACCGCCTTCCAAGGCCGGCGGCGGTACTGGTAAGCCCGGGAAGGGCGGACGTAATAGCCGAAAGGCAGACCTGGGATGATATGGTCCGGTGGGACAGGGTACCCGGTCACTTAAGATAAAAAAAATGCGGAGGTGAAGCCTTTTTTAAAAAATTGCGGCCGCAGTTGGCAGGTTGGCTTGAAAATCTAATATTACAGGGAGGTAGAGAGTATTATGAAAAAGATGTTGGCAGTTGCGGCGGTAGTGTTGTTTACCCTTGGCGGGGCGGCCTTCGCCTCCGACGTTATCCGGATAGGGCACACGGTGTCCCTTACCGGCGGGGCTTCCATGTGGGGCCAGTCCGAGGCCAGAGCCCTCGATATGCTGGCTAAAAAGATCAATGAAGCCGGGGGCGTGCTTGGCAAAAAGATCGAGTTCGTGCGGTACGACAACAGGGCCGACGGCGTGGAGTCGGTCAACGTGGCCCGGCGGCTTGTGAACGACGGCGTGGTAGCCGTAATAGGCCCCGCCCAGAGCGGAAACGCCATTGCATCGGCCCCTGTTTTTGACAGGGCTGAGGTTCCCATGGTGGTAAGCACCGCCACCAACCCCTACGTCACCATCGACCAGAGGACGGATAAGGTCCGCCCCTTCGCCTTCCGCCCCTGCTTCATCGACCCCTTCCAGGGGACGGTGGCGGCCCGGTTTGCAGTGACAGACCTCGGCGCCAAAAAGGGCGCCATTCTTTACGACGTGGGCTCCGACTACGGCCAGTGGCTGGCCCGGTATTTCGAGGAGGCCTTCGTGGAGAAGGGCGGGGAGATTGTGGCTAAGGAGGCCTTCAGGACGGAAGAGCTGGACTACAGGGCCCAGCTGGGCAAGATGAAGGAGCTTAACCCCGACGTTATCTTCATCCCCACCACTCAGAAGGAGGCCGCCATGGCGGCAAAGCAGGCCAGGGACCTGGGCCTTAAGGCAACCTTCCTGGGCACTGACAACTGGGGCAGCCCCGACCTCCTGGAACTTGGCGGCAGCGCCATCAACGGCGGCTACTTC
>JAAYQT010000166.1 GCA_012519165.1 Synergistaceae bacterium | reverse complement strand
TTGTAAACGCAAACTGGGTTAGGGGCGGCCAGGAGACGCCTGCCGTCATTGCGGAAGGGCTGGCGGACGGGCGGGAGAAAGTCCTTGAGAACGCCCGGTTCTACAGGAAGTACGTCCCCGGGTTTGAAAATGCCGTGCTATCTGTCACGGCGCCCGCCCTGGGCGTTAGAGAGAGCGCCCGTACTGAAGGGGAGGCTACCCTGACAGCCGACGATATAGCACAGGGGCGAGTCTTTCCCGATGGGATCTGCCTGGGCTCCTGGCCTATGGAGTACCATGACGGGGAGACTAACCGTCTGTTATACCGGTGGAGCGATAGCGACTACACTATCCCCCGGGGATGCCTCCTGCCCAAGGGCATGGAGAACGTGCTGACAGCAGGCAGAAATATCTCCACAACCAGGGAGGCCTACGCCTCCGCCAGGGTCATGGGCCAGTGCCTCGCCCTGGGCCAGGCGGCGGGTACGACGGCCCGTCTGGCGCTAAAAGCCGGGACGTCCGTAAGATCTCTCGACCCCGCCATCCTACGAAAAACCCTGGAGGCAGAAGGGGCAATTCTGGAGTAAAAAGGCGGGGCGCCTTCTTAAGAAGGGACGCCCCGTTTCTTTACTTCCCTCCGATAAGGGAGAGAACCCGCCTCGCCGCCGCCCCCATTCGGGCTTTTACCGACGGAATGGCGGCCCCGATGGAGATAATAACCAGCGCGGACAAAATAATCGAAGAAGGCCGGCCGAAAAGCTCAATGAACATACTGTCTCCCGCCATGGCCATGTTTATGGCCCGGCGGAGGTTGGAGTCCATCATTTCGCCCAGAACGAGTCCCAGCACCAGGGGGGCCGGCGGGTACCCGCGGGTCCTCATCATAAAGCCCGCCAGGCCGAAGATAAACATGAGGGTAACGTCGAACATGCTGGAGTTCACTGCGTAGGTGCCCACCACGCACAGCACGGTAACTACGGGCAGCAGGATCTTCTTGGGGATAAGTACCACTCCCGCCATGCGGGGGACTACCGTCACCCCGAGCAGCAGCAGCGCGAAACAGGCGATGAAGCCCCCCGCCAGCACCGTAGCAAAGAGCTCCGGGGTGCGCACAAAGAGCAACGGCCCCGGCTGGAGGCCGTGGACGTAGAAGGCGGCCAGCATCACGGCGGTAACCGCGTCCCCCGGCACCGCCAGGGTGAGCATGGGGATAAGGGCGCCGCCGATGCAGGCGTTGTTTGCGGCCTCGCTGGCTATCACCCCTTCAATCGCGCCCTCGCCGAAGGGCCTGGAAGGGTTTTTAACCGTCTTGCGGGCATGGTCGTAGGCGATTATGGAAGCCACAGGCCCTCCCGCGCCGGGAAGGGCCCCGATAAAAGTCCCGATGATGGACGCCCGGATGGACAGGGGCATATAGGCCATCATCTGCCGCACTGAAAACTTTACCCTGCCCGCCTTTCCCGCGATAGCCTCCATGGTTCCCCTTGCCACCTGGTCCAGTACCTCGGCAAAGCCGAAGAGGCCTATCAGGGCGGCTATCAGGGAGATCCCCCCCTGGAGGTCGCTGATCCCGAAGGCGTACCGCACCGCGCCGCTGAAGGGGTCAATCCCCACCATGCTGAGCAGAAGGCCTGCAATTGCGCAGATGCCCCCCTTGACGTAATTTTTTGCGGTCAGCGTGCCGATGGTGGTAAGGCCGAATAGCGCCAGAAGAAAGTAGTCCATGGCGGTGAAGGTAAGGGCGAAGTCCGTCATGGGCTTTGCCACGAACATCAGCACCAGAAAGCCGAAGACGCTGCCCACGAAGGAGTGGAAGGTGGCGGCCCAAAGGGCCAGCCCCGCCTCCCCCCGCCGCGCCATGGGGTAGCCGTCGAAGGTGGTCACCACCGAGGACGGGGCGCCGGGGATGTTAATTAAAATTGCGGAGACCGCCCCGGCGTAAACCCCGGACACGAAGACCCCCAGGATGACGGCCAGGGCGTTCTTCACCGACCAGGTGAAGGTGATGGACACAAGAAGGGCGGTGGCCATGGTAACCGACAGCCCCGGAATGGCCCCCACAAAGAGCCCCGCCACGGACCCGGCGAAGACCAGGGACACAAAGGCAAAATCAATCTGGGAAATAATGGCCGACAGCAGATTCATTCGCAAACGCCCCCTAGGGTAGAAGAACGCTCAGGCCCATGCGGAAGATGAGCCACACCGCCAGGGGCGACGCCACCGACACGGCTGCAATCACCCGGGGGCGGCGTTCCCCCGTAAACAGGGTGAAGAGGGCCAGAAAAACGGCCGTCACCGGGATAAAGCCCCCCATGGGGAGGGCCGCGGCGTACAGGAGGCAGAGGATGAAGGCCCCGGCGGTCCTCAGGGGGGAAACGGGGTAACCCGCCTCCTTTTTCCCCTCTTCCGCACGGACATGAAGGAACCCCTGCCCGATAAGGGCAAGGGAGAGGACGCCCAGCCCCGAAGAGAGCATCACGGGGAAGAGGGCGGGGGACAGGCTCCACTGACCGCCGTCGTGCAGACAGTAGCCAAAGTAACCCAGGAACAGGGCTAAAACAAGAAAAAATCCCCCCTCCCGGATACTTCCGGCCCGGGGGGAGAAGAATACGTTCATGCTACCCTTCCTTTCAGAAAAAACCCCGGAGCCGCCCACAGGACGGCCCCGGGCCCATGCGCAAAGACTACGGTCTGGGGATGCCGAACTCCTCGGGGTTCTTCTTGGCCACCCCGGCGTCCTGGAGTACCCAGCCCACCACCGAGGCCCACTTGTCCCAGTAGGCGAGCATGTCGGCGCCCCTCACGGCGTCCATGCCTACGTACCAGTTGTTCTCAAGGAACTCCTTCCACGCGGGGTCCGCCACCGCCTTCGACGCAGCGTCGGCAATGACGTCCACCACATCCTGCGGGGTACCCTTCTTCACAATCAGGCAGTTGGGGTAGTCCAGGGGCAGGTAGGGCTCTATCCCGGGGATGGCGTCAGTAATGGGGGGCAGCTCGGGCAGGTAGACGCTGGGCTTCCTGTCAAACACGGCCAAAGCACGGAGCTTCCCGGCGGCGATATAGTCCTTCACCGTGCCGATGTTGGGAGAGGTAAAGTCCACCTGTCCGCCGAGCACTGCAAGGAGCCCTTCGTTTCCGCCGCCGAAGGGGGTAGCCGAGAAGTCAAGTCCGCCCTTTTGCTGCATAAGGAGCCCCTGGACGTGGCCGCTTGCCCCCGCGCCGCTGTAGGAGAAGCGGACCTTGCCGGGCCGGGCCTTGATGTCCTTCACCAGGTCCTCCAGGGTGTTATAGGGGGATTCGGGGGCCACTGCGATTATCTTTTCCGAGTGGGACAGCAGCATAATGGGTTCGAAGTCGTGGAAGGAGAGCTTGCTCACGTCCATAATGCGGAAAGACGCGGGGGTCTCCGCCGAGAAGATCACCGTGTACCCGTCGGCGGGCCTGGCGTTGGCGTACTCGGTGCCGATGGCGCCCGACGCTCCGGGGCGGTTCAAAATAACCACGGGCACGCCCAGGTATTTCTCAAAGAGAGGCGTGAACACCCTGGCCGCCACGTCCGTAACCCCGCCTGCGCCCCACGGCACCACCAGGGTGACTCCTTTTTCAGGATAGGCCGCGTGGACCGGTCCTGAAGCAAAAAGACAGAAGACCGCAAGAAGCGCAATCAGCGTGCATGTAAACTTTCTCACCATAAAACCCCAACCTTTCTTTTGCCGCCCCATTCCCGGGTCAGGGGCCGGTTTAAAAATATTGGAGGTATTATATCACTCCCGCCCGGAGATTTCCCCATTTCTTTCCCCGATACTTTTAAAATTCTTTTACAATTTCGTTACAGGATTGTTATTGAATTATTTACGCTTTTGTGTCAATATTGCGTTGCGGCCGAGAGAGTTTTCCAGGACGCGGGGGTTCAACAAAGAGGACCTGCCGGTGTTTTTTGCAGGGGGGGTGACGCGCAGGCGGGAAGGCCGGCCGGGCCGGAGTTCAGATTACCATAAACATGAAGAAGGTGAAAATCGTGAGAAGGGAAAAACGAACCTCCTGCAGTATGAGTAGAGCCCTTTTTGTTCTGCTTTTAATCCTTCTTGTGCCATGGATCGTTCCCCCGTCCTCCGCAGGCGCCGCCGCCCCCATACCCCCCGGGTCCTTCGGGGAACCGGTTCCGGCAGGAGAGAGGGAGTGGACCATTATTGCCTACTTCGACGGCGACAACAATCTGGAAATCGCCGCCCTCCAGGACCTTAAGGA
>JAAYQT010000165.1 GCA_012519165.1 Synergistaceae bacterium | reverse complement strand
GTAGTTTCTGAAGTTGTAAGCCATGATAATCTCCTCCCCATAGTCTTGCCGTGATTGACACCGTTGCTATTGTACCTTATCCTCACCTGTGGATAACTTGGAAGAGAGCTGGTTATGCAACAGGCTCCGTACCTCCGGATAAAATCGTACGGTATATTTCGCCGGAAGAAATAGACGAACTTGCCGGCCTTATGAAGGCGCTTCCACTGACCCCCCGGGGGCTTCTCGGCTTTGACTGGTCCATTGTAACGGCGGGAGGGGTGGACCTGAAGGAGACGGACCCCCGTACCATGGCCTCCAGACTTGTTCACAACATCTTTTTCGCAGGCGAAATCCTGGACCTGGACGGGCCGTCGGGAGGCTTTAACCTCCAGGCATGCTGGAGCACGGGCTACATTGCGGGGGAAAGCGCGGCGGCTGTTAACGCCCCGGAGGCCGGAAAGGCTAAAGCATGAAGGCTTTCCTTCGCGCGTTTTTTTTACCGGCGATCCTGTTTCTGCTTCTTCAGACGTCCGCCGCTGCTTCGAACCCGGGCCGTCCCGTTCCCAGGGTTGTCCTTCTTCATTCACTATCCGCCGGTGACTATTGGACCCGGCAGACGACGGAAGGCGTGGTAGCCGCCCTATCCGAAAAAGCAGACAGGGCGGAAATCTTCATCGAATTTCTGGATGCGGCCGGGCAGCCCGGCCGCCTGGGCGGAGAAAATTTTAAAAACCTGATGGAGGCAAAGTACGGACTTCTCCCCCCCGACCTCGTAATAGCCTCAGGCATGGAGGCGTTTAACTTTGCGGCGGGAATAGGGAATCGCGTCTTCAAGGGCGCTCCCCTGGTATTTTACGGACTGGAAAGAGAACGCTACCAGAAGCTGGTTATGAACCTGCCCGCTACCGGTATCTTCAGCCCTTCGCCCCACGCCTTTCTTTTGTCGGCCATAGGCCGTCTGCATCCCGGGTTGCCGGTGTTCTTTATTACAGAGCCCTCGACTTCGGGTATGATGAATTTATCCAGGTTCAGCGAGGGGGCTTCAGAGCTGAAGGAAGAAATCCGCCTCGCAGTCGCCAGAGACTACTCCCCCGGGGCTTTAATCGACGTTATTAAAGCTCTTCCGTCAGAGGGCGCGATTGTCCTCAGCTCCCTTTCTTACGGCGCTAAAGAAGGCGGGGGGACGGCCGAAGACGGCTTAACCTTTATATCGCAGAACTCAAGCCTGCCGGTTTACACCCTGGACGAATCCGGAGTTTCAAAGGGCGCCGCCGGAAACCTCCGTTGGAACGGGTTTAAAATAGGAAAAAGAGCGGGAGAGATGGCGTCGGAATTGCTTTCCGGAAAACCCATGGCGGAAATTGCCCCGGAATTTTCCGTAACGTTTGCAATGGCCCTGGACTATCGGCAGATGAAGCGACTGGGTATTCCCCGGGACAGGTTCCCCGACGGGACTATTCTGATTAACGACCCCCTGGAGACCGCAGGCCGTTTTTTACCGGCAGCCCTGGTCTATGCCGGGGCGCTTCTTGTTCTATTTGCCCTCGCCTTCTTTTTAAGAGGCAGAATAAACTCAAGAAAAAGGGCGGAAAAAGAGCTTAGAAAAATAACCGATAACTGGAAGACGCTTTTTCAATACTCCCCGGAAGGAATAGTTATTTACGACGAATCCGGGGCTATTCTGGAAACCAATAAAACTTTCCGCTCCATCTTTGCCTTTTCCGAAAAAGAGCTCGAAAATGCTAAAATTCAGACTCTTCTTCCCTGGAGCCGGGGGACCCTCAGGCCCGGGGACTTTTTTCCCGAAGACAAAACCGGCGTTAGGGAAGCGGTAATTGCAGACAGGGACGGGGCGCCGGTACACGGAACCCACCTCTCCTTTCAGATAGAAGAGGGAAGACGGAAAATCTACTGTTCCCTTATCGAGGACATAAGTGAAAGAAAAAAGATAGGCGAACTGCTCAGGCATAAGAGCCGTTACCAGCAGTCCCTCTCCTCCATTGCAATCCGCTTTCTCCTGGGCCCTGATTATGGCGAAGCCATGGAATCCTCCCTGAAGGAGATTTTGAAGGTATCCGGAGCAAGGGCAGGGGCCGTATTCCGTTATTCCGGCGAAAGCAGACTTCTTGTTCCTGAGGCGGAAGCGTCGGAGCAGCCTGAGGAGCCCTTCCTGACCCGCCTGTTTCCGTCGTCGCCCGAGGAAACAATCATGTGGGAGTCTTCAGTATTAAGAGACGGGGGCGTAAGACCCGTAACCTTTACCATTGAGAGCGGCGTTTTGAATTTTAGAAACCCCTGGCGGCGCCTGGCGGCCAACGGCGTGTCCTCGGTTTTCGTAATGCCCCTGGCGGGCATGGAAGACACCCCGGGGATACTGGTCCTGGCCGACCCGGACAAAAACTGGAAGTACGAGGGCCTTGAGGCGGACTTCCAATTCCTTAGAAACACCCTTACGGCCGCCATGGAACACCACCTGGACGAAATTTCCCTTGAGAATAACCGCCGGGTGGCCGGCGACAGATTTGCCGGGGTAATCACCGCCCTATGCCAGGTCAGCGAATTGAAGGACATGTCTACCTCGGGGCACCAGAGAAAAGTATCGGCCCTGGCTGAGAAAATTGCCGTCAGGCTCGGGCTGCCCGGCGAGACCGCGCTGGCAGTCCGGTACGCCGGTCTCGCCCACGACATTGGGAAGCTTTATATCCCTGCCGAGATTCTCTCCAAGCCTTCGGGCGGTAGTGTCAAGAGTCTTTCGCACATTTTTTTATTTGGGTCTAAATCCAGCAGTCTCCCTGAAAAGGGACGTTTTATCATACGCATTCGGCCAGGTCTCCAAGCTCAAGTTCCCGTTCCTGTTCCT
>JAAYQT010000164.1 GCA_012519165.1 Synergistaceae bacterium | reverse complement strand
CATCCCCCCCGCCATCTCCATCGCCATGCTGGGGATGATCGAAAGCCTCCTGTGCGGGGCCTGCGTGGGCAAGATGACGGGCGTGCGCCTTAACAACGACCAGGAGCTATTGGCCCAGGGGGTGGGCAACCTGGTCATCCCCTTCTTCGGCGGAGTCCCGTTAACTGCGGCCATCGCCAGGACCAGCGTGGCCGTTAAGTCCGGGGCGGCCACAAGGCTTACCGGCGTAATCCACGGCCTTGTACTGCTTGCGGCCATGTTCCTTCTTGCGCCCCTCATGTCCCGCCTCCCCCTGTCGGCCCTGGCGGGGGTTTTGATAGTCACCGCCTGGCGGATGAACGACTGGGGCTTTATTAAGAACATCTTTGCCAAAAAGTTCAAGTCGCCCATTGTCAAGTTTACCGCCACCATGGTATCCACCGTGGTGTTCGACCTCACCGCAGCCATACTCATAGGCGTGCTTCTGTCCTTCGTGCTGCTTATCATCCGCCTGTCGAAGCTGGAGGTGAACTTTGAAAAGGTGGACATGAACCGCATAGGCTGCTCCGACCCCGCCCTTGCCGACCGCTATTCAAACGCAGTGGTCTCCTATATCACCGGGCCCCTCATCTTCTCCAACGCCGAGGCGGTGGAGGATATCTTTGAGCAGGCAGGAGACTACGATACCTTCCTCATGTCCATGAGGGGCGTGTCCCTGATAGATATTTCCGGCGCGGAGGCCGTGGCCGACGGGGTGAAGGCCCTTAAGGAAAGGGGCGTGGACGTCATCATGTGCGCCCTCCCCCGTAGCACCATGAAGATGATGGAACGGTACGGCATAAGGGACCTGCTGGGGGAGCAGAACTTCTACTGGAGCGTGGAACGGGCCCTGCTTGACCCCCGGCCGCGGGCGGGGAGACATACTGAACAAAAAATCTGAATGGTTTGCCCTGATCTGAAAGGGGCTTCTTTTCTTGACAGACCCGGTTCAAGGCAGTATGTTATCAGTATTTTACGGTAAAGGGTCAGATTAGGGGAGGAGGATAATTTATGACCGTTAAGCAGGGGAGCTGGGTCCAGATCGAAGAGGTACTACTGGAGCCGCGGGAGCGTTCAGAGCGCCTTCCGGAGGAGACAAGGCGGGTTCCCTTCCGGCTCAGGGCCAAGGGCTTACTGGCCGAGGACTGCGAGCCAGGCGGGCGGGCGACCATTACCACCGCCTGCGGACGGCGGTTGACGGGCGTGCTGGTGGCGGAAAACCCGGCCTTCACCCACTCCTTCGGCAGCCAGGTAACGGAGTTTCTGGGGCTTGGGGACGCCCTGCGCGCCCTTTGGGAGGAAGACCGATGAGCAGCTCCTATGAAAAGGTAATGGCAAGAAAGAATGAGATCATGAAAAAGTCCCTCCTCATGGACTTCGACCAGTTCGAGAGGGGAAAGCTGGCCTTCGACTACGAGGGCATGATGAGCCAGTTCGGCTACGAACTGGACCGGGTGCGGGAGATCCAGGCCGCCACCCACGTGGGAAACACTCCCCTGGTTGAGCTTCACAACCTGACCAGGACTGCCCGGGCCCTGTCCCCTAAGGGCAAGGGCGCCAGGATTCTGATGAAAGACGAGGCCGCCAACCCGTCGGGAAGCTTCAAGGACAGGCGGGCCTCCCTTTCGTG
>JAAYQT010000163.1 GCA_012519165.1 Synergistaceae bacterium | reverse complement strand
GGAGGAGCCGCTCCGCAATGGGCCTCGGGGTCCGCACCGGCCACCGGGAGATCATGGGCACTGCCCTTTCCCTGCCCCGGCCGTCCCGGATCTTTGCCGCGATGGAGGAGGCTTTGTGAAAGCCGGCCGGGAGGATGGAAGTTATCTCCCCCTCCATTCCCGGCGGTACCAGAATGAGGTGGTTAACGAGGGACGTCTCCTTAATGGACGCCAGGGGGGCGCCGGAGGTGACCACATCCCCCGCCTTGCCCAGGGGGGTTACGTCCCAGGTTTTGTCGGGATCTATCCCGGGAACGGATACGCCCCTGCCAACGAAGGCCCCCTCCTTCTCCATGAGGCGACCCAGGGGCCGTCCGATGCCGTCCAGGATGGAGCCCATCAGGCCCGGCCCCAGGTCCATGGACAGCAGGCTCCCTGAACCGGTTATCGGCTCTCCCACCGTGAGTCCCGCAGTCTCCTCGTAGACCTGGACGAGGGCCCCGGCGCCCTCAAGGCGGATTATCTCTCCGAGGAGGGAAAGATTTCCCACGGAGACCATCTCTCCCATGGCGAAATCCCTCATCCCCGTAGCCCTTACCACGGGCCCGTTTACGGTGACTATGGTTCCCTTTTTCATACCCGGCTCCCTCACAGGATGGCCAGGACTCGTTCGGCCAGGGCGTCTTTCATCCCCGATATTACCTCCCGCCAGTCGGCGGGCGCCCGCCACGAGCCGTCGGAGGCCGAGAGCCACACTCCTCCCAGGATAGGGGCAGCCTCAGCGTTAAAGGTGAAGGTAAGGTCGGGTCTGAAGTCCTTAAGCCGGGCCGTCAGAGCTTCGCCCAGTTGGGCGTCCTCTCTGGCGAGTTGTAGTTTTACCTCTGATCCGGCGGGAAGCCTTGAGGCCCCCTCCAGGGCGAGCCCCGCCAGGACGGGGAAATATTCGGGGCCGCCGCGGAGGGCTACCAGTTCCTTCTGAAGCAGTTCTACAGCCTCGTCCAGCAGAACGTTCTGGAGTCTGAGCCGTTCTTTGGTGCGGGTGGTTTCGGCTCCGGCGATCTGCCGTTTTGAAATCTCCTCCGCCCTCTTCACCGCCTCGGCGTGAATCTGCTCCACCATTCGGTCCAGGGCCGCGTTCTGCTCCTCCAGCCAGGCGGCCGCCTCCTGCCGGGCCGACTCCAGGATGGCCTCCTGTTCGTCGTCGGCCTTCTTCAACAGCAGATTTTTAAGGGAGGCCAGTTTTTCCGGGTTGCGGACCTTGTAGCCTCTGTCTTCACCGACCATGGATTCGGTCATTATACTTTCACTCCAATCGCTTCGCGGATATACGCCGTCAGAAAGTCGGCCTCCCGTTTGCTGCCGTGACGGTCGGGAATTTCCACCAGAAGGGGCGGTTCGTTCCTCTCCCTCAGGGCCTTAACTGCGGCGGGGATTTGAGCGGCGGCCTTTTCGGTCATGACAAGGATGCCCACGTCGGGGCGGTTAGCCAGCACATCTTCCACTGCCGACTCAGTCTCCTCCGGCCCGTGTACCTCCACTCCCGGAATGCCCGCAAGGCGCAGCAACACCAGGGAGTCGTGATTGTCCGATATCAAAAAACCCTTCACGACAGGCTTGGAAGGCTTAAAGTTTGCCCAGGATAAGCAGGGAGACAATAACTCCGTAGATTGCTATTCCCTCCGCCAGGCCGAGGTAGATGAGGGTGGTGCCCAGCATGGAGGGCTTCTCCCCGACTACTCCCAGGGCCGCCGCGCCTACTATGGCCACGGCGATGCCCGCCCCCAGGCAGGCCAGCCCCGTGGCGAGGCTGGCGCCCAAAAAGCCCAGGCCCGCCGCCGCTCCGCCTGCCGCCTCTTCCGCTGCCGCCGAAGGAGACGACGTAAGGGTGAGGACCAGCCCCGCGACCAGAAGGACCATCATTACGGTAAGGACTCCCCCCAAAATTGCCCGCGGACGCCCCACTTCGCGACCCCTGAGCAAAACACCGGCGCCCGCCACAGTAAGGGCGCTCCCCGCGATAAGAACAAGTCCGCTCATAAACATTCCTCCCCGGTTCAATCCCGATTGTGATTTTCCCAGGTGACGGGGGAGAAGGGACGGCCCCCGCCCTGGTAGAACTTGCTGAAAAACTCGTAGTATTCAAGCCTCAGGGTCTGAATGAAGACTATCAGCCCCTCCAGCCCAACAATTATTATGTTGCCGGCCAAAAGCACCGCCGCCCGGAAGACGACGCCTCCGGGAAGGTTCCGCACCATGTCGCTGAGCATAAACACCGCCGCCGAAAGGCCTGCGTGGTTCAGCGCAAAGGCCGCCAGGCGCACGAAGGACGCGGTGTTGCTCAAGAAGGAGAGCAGGGCGTGGAATACGGAAAAGGTGTGAACCACCCCTCCTTCCCCCTTCTCTCCGGGGCCGAAGATAAGTCGGTCCAGGACCGAGCTGAACAGTATGGCCAGGAAGAGGACCCCGCACAGGACCATAAGAGCGTCGGGGGGGCCTTCCGCCG
>JAAYQT010000162.1 GCA_012519165.1 Synergistaceae bacterium | reverse complement strand
GGTCGAAGACTTTGAGGGGGGACAGGCTGTTGAGGGACGCTCCCAGGGCCGCTAACCGCTCTGCGCCTGCGAAAAGGGCCCGGTCTGCGCTTGCGCCCAATTTGGAAGCGGATAGCCCCAGGGCGGACTCGCAGGTCGTAATGTTTCCGTCAAGGGCTCTGCGCGCTTTCTCTAGCCGGGAAGCCAAATCCTTGCCGAAGGAGTTCAGGTCGCTCTCAATAAGGGACGATAAAATCCGCCGCTTTTGAGAGAGTCCGGCCAAAAGACTGCTTCTGTCGGGAAAGAGCCGTTCCGCCGCCGCCGAAGGAGTGGGCGCCCGCGCGTCCGCCGCCTTGTCGCTCAGCGTTTCGTCTATCTCGTGCCCCACGCCGGTAATCACGGGCAGAGGGCAGCTCCGCACCGCCCGAACCACCCGCTCGTCGTCAAAGGGGGTAAGGTCGTCCCGGCTTCCCCCTCCCCGCACAAGCATAACGCACTCCGCATCCTTAACTTTGGCGGCGGCTGCAAGGCCCGCCGCAATTTCATCGGGCGCCTCGTACCCCTGAACCTGAACGGGTACAATTACAAGCTCGCAGGAGGGCAGACGGCTGCCCGCCACCGCCAGCACGTCCCTGAGGGCCGCCCCCGTGGGCGAGGTCACTACTGCAACTTTTTGAGGGTAGGGAGGAAGGGGACGCTTCAGGCGGGGGTCAAAAATGCCTTCCTTTTCAAGGCGCAGCTCCAGTTCAAGCCTGGCCCGCTCGGCGGCGCCCCGGCCTATGGGCGTCATCCGGCGGACTATCAGCTGGTAGCTTCCCCTCGGGGCGTAGAGGGATACGGACCCTTCAGCCAAAACCTCGTCGCCGCTCATGGGCCACTTGGGCACGTAGGGAACGTAGTTTTTAAAAAGGGCGCAGGAAATCCGGCTCCCCTCGCCTACGAGCGTAAAGTAAACGTGGCCGCTGCTGTGCTTTTTAAGCTCGGCCACCTCTCCCCTGACCACCGCAGACTGAAGAAGGGGGTCCTGTAAAAAGAGGGCAGATATGCGGGCCGTAAGCTCGTCTACCGTTACGGGCCCTTTTTTAAGACCGGGCCCCCGGTCATTCATTCTCCGGCTCCCTGGCGCCGCCGGCCGGGCAGGCTGCGCGGACAATTCTTCCGAGCACCCCGTTGACAAACTTTCCGGAATCTTCTGCGCCAAAAGTCTTTGCAAGCTCCACGGCCTCGGAAATAACCACCGGCACGGGGGTCATCTTTGCCAGAACACCCTCGAACACCGCAAGGCGCAGGGCCGCCCTGTCCACGGCAAGCATCCGTTCGGGGCGCCACCCGGTAACGTGCTCTCTTATAAGGTTGTCGATGTCCCCCCGGCTCTCCCATGCGCCGACAACCAGCTCCCGGACGTAACCCTGAACCTCCGGGTCTTCGTCTTCAGGAAAAAGATCCAGAGCCTGCTCCGGAGTCAGGCCCCGGCGCGAGTCCAGGGAGTACAAAAGTTGAAGCGCCATCTCCCGGGAACGATGACGCTT
>JAAYQT010000161.1 GCA_012519165.1 Synergistaceae bacterium | reverse complement strand
GAACGGATGGTTTAGCCTGAGCCCCCGTCGGGCGGCTTTCGGAAGAACCGCTTCCTCCCACCGGCGCCGCCAGGAAGCCGCTCTCCGGAGGGGCGGGTTTCGGTTCCGGAGCCCGGGTTGGGACAGTTTTAACCTCAACCCTCCCTGGAGTCGGATCCTGGCCAATGGGCCTGTAGTTTGGAATTTTAGGTTCGGTAAGGAAAAATAGCTTGACTCCCACAATTAAAAGGCCGACGGCCACCAGTCCTATAACCGGAAGCATAATATCCCCGAAAGGAATCATGGTCCTTTTTTCCTTCAGTCGTCTGCTCTCCCTTGTGGACATAAAAAATCCCTCCTTCGCCCGATATTTAAGGGAAATAACGGGCCCGGTCTGAACAAAAAGCAGGAATCCTGAAAAAGATTCCTGCCCCTGCATTTAAACAAAGAAAGGCGCGGCCGTAGGAATCTTCAGGACCGCCTTACTTTTCGCCTTTTTGTCCCCTTCGAAGAATGGAGGGCTTATCGTAGTGATTATGAGGCACTCCGCTCATCGTAAAAAGGTCCTCGTCCTGTATGGCAAGAACTTCCGTTTCCTCCAGCACTACTCCGGCCGTTTTCGTTTTCGGGGCTGACTTCGGGAAGTTGGAAACGGTCTTTCTCTCCCTCTCCGGGGAAAAGCCCGTAGCTATAACCGTTATCTGGATCTTGTCTGACATATCGTCAGATACCGTGTGACCCCAGATAACAATGGCGTCCTCGTCCGCCGTCTCTGTAATAATCTGGGCCGCTTTTCTTATCTCGTGGATGCCGAGATCCGTGCCGCCCGTAATATTAAACAGAATTCCCTTGGCGCCCTTCATTGGAATTGACATAAGGGGGGATTTTATTGCCGCTTTAGCGGCCGCTTCAGCCCGGTTCTCCCCTTCGCCGTGGCCAATTCCCATGATGGCGGACCCGGCGTTTGCCATCACCGTTCTTACGTCGGCAAAGTCGACGTTGATGAGGCTGGGTTTTAAAATAAGGTCGGTTACTCCCTGAACTGCCTGCCGGAGGACTTCGTCCGCCAGCCTGTAGGCGTCGGAGTGTTTGGTCTTTTCATCGGTTAGTTCCAGCAGCCTGTCGTTTTCCACTACCAGAAGGGCGTCCACCTTGCCCTTAAGTACCTCAATTCCTGAAGCTGCCTGTTTTCTTCTGCGGTTCATCTCGAAAGAAAAGGGGAAGGTAACAACGGCCACCACGAGGGCGCCCGTCTCCTTTGCCACCTCTGCAATAATGGGGGACGCGCCCGTTCCGGTTCCCCCTCCCATTCCCGCCGTGATAAAGACCATATCCGCCCCTGTGACCACTTCACGGATTTTATCAACTGATTCCTTGGCGCTGTTCATGCCCACTTCCGGGTCGGAGCCGGCCCCCAGGCCCTTCGTCAGTTTTTCACCCAGAGTAATCTTTGTGGTCGCCCGGGAAAGCTGCAACGAGCCTACGTCGGTATTGGCGGCAATAAAGTGCACTCCCGACACGCCGCTGTCGACAATGTGGTTAAGGGCGTTTCCTCCGCCCCCGCCGACTCCAATTACTTTAATCTCCTCCCGGTGGGGTCTCGGAGTATCGTTTACCTGAAATACATGCTCCATTGGTCTGTCCTCCCCATCTGCAGATCGCAGCTTTTAGAAAAGCTCTTTTACGGTCCGCTTCAAAAAATCCACGAATCCCCGGAATCCTTCTCCCCGGGAGACGCCGGATCTCCCCTGGGGCTTTACGATTGAAAATCCCGGCTGAAGGCCTCCCGATCCGGACCTGAGCTGGGATACCGGAGTTTCAATAAAACGGTACGGGTTTCTTTCCTTGCTCGTCATATATCTGACTATACCGGCAGAGGTAGTATATTCGCAGTCATTTCTTCCGGGAGGCATCTGGTACATATCCAGGGGTTCGGCGATGCGCACCGGGAGGCTTAAAAGCTCAGAGGCAAAATGTTCAATCCCGGGGGTTTTGGCTACTCCGCCCGAAAGTACGACCCCGGCCGGAAACATGTGCATGGTGAAGTCGGCAAGCTGGTTCCGGACGTGCTCCGTGAACAGCTCTTCAAGCCTGCAGCTTATAACTTCCGAGGCCTCCCTGGCGTTGAAGGTCCTGGTCCTTCCCCGGACGTCCACGTCGAGCTCCTGGTCGTCGTCTTCATCGGAGTAGAGGGAGATAAGCTTTTTAATTTCCTCGGCCTTGCTGATGGGTATCTTCATGACATAGGCCAGGTCGTTGGTGATATGGTCGCCTCCGATGGGTATCACGGCCAGCTTGACCGGTCTTCCGTCGGTGTATAGGGCTACTCCCGTGGTGCCTCCTCCAATGCATATGGATATAACGCCGGCCCTGGTCTCCTCGTCGGTAAGGGCGCCAAGAGCGCTCGCCAGGGATTTTACCACCAGGCCCGTTACTTCAACGCCGGCGCTCTCGACGCAGTTTATTATATTTTGAACCACCGTGGTAGGGATAATTACCGACTGGAGCTCCATCTCAAGCCTTATTCCCGTCATTCCCAGGGGGTCGTCAATTCCGAAATTACCGTCGATGGAGTATTTTACCGGAATGGTGTGGAGGGTTAGACGATTTGCCTGGATTGCCAGTTCGCTCTGGGCCGCCTCAATAACTCTTTCCACGTCGGATATGGAGACCTGTCTCGGGGTTTTGCCCAGGGATATCATGCCCCGGGAGGTAACGGACGCAACTTCGATTCCGCTGAAGGAGACGGTTGCCTCGTAAATTTCAAACCCCACCATGTTCTCCGCGTCTCTAACGGCCTGCCTTACCGACCGGACGGCCTGCTCCAGATTTATAATCTGTCCTTTTCTGATGCCCTGTGAAGGGGCGTACCCTACTCCTATGATCTGGGCTTCCTGGAAGCGGGAATCTCTTTCCGCCACAACAACGGCGATTTTGCTCGTGCCGAGATCCAGCCCAACGAGAATTTCCGGCTCTTTATACACTATTTCCCGCTCCCTTCCTGCCCGCCGACGGGCCCGCTCCGGACAATAATCCTGTCGGTATACGTGGCGTCTATTATAATATCTCCTCCGGATAATTGTAACTGGTTAAGAATTTCCGATACGGCGGAAGAAATTCCCTTCCACCGGGACCGCTCTCCCCAAAGAAGAACGCTTACGGCTTTTTTTGCAAAGTTCATTTTGAGTCTAAGCAGGTACTTGCCCTCCCTTTTGGACACTTCCACCAGACGAGTATGCCCCAACCAGCCGTTTGATTCAAGCCCGCCAAGCCATTCAGCCAGAAGTCCCGCCGGGAAGACGCTGTTTGCCACAACAGTTGCGTCTGATCCGGTCTCCGTCGGGGGAGGCAGGGTTTCGGAAAGGATAAAGGGCGGCGTCTGCGGCAGATCATCCGCGGAGAGCGCATTGTTTGACGGATGCTGAACATCCCAGATCCGGCCCTCTCCGGTCAGGTAAAATGTTTTTTCCTTCCACCGGACGGTGAAAGACGGCCGGAGGAGCTCAAGATCAATATAAAAATTGGATGCTCCCCGCCGCCTGAGTAAAAATGAAACCGGCTGTTCCGACTCGATTTTTTCCTTAAGCCTGCCGGAGCGATATAAAAAAACAGGCCAATACCTTAATTCCTCCGGCGCGAGGCTCTTCCAGAACAGGAACTCCGCCGCCGGAGCCCCGGTTTGTACCGTAATGTTCCCAAGGCTTAAAAACTGCGAAAATTCCTCCCACGATATGAGGGCCCCTGAAAGCGCCGAAAAAAACAAAGCAAGTCGAATCAGTTTTTTCATAAACTCCGCTTCTCCGACTACCCCGTCTTCGTTCAGGTTCAGGCCGGAGTCCCGGTGTTCAGCCCTCAGGCGTGAACTATCTCGGCTCCGGCTTTTTCCATAAAGAGCTCCCCTACGCCGGACACGTCTCCGGCGCCCATGGTAAGAATCACGTCCCCGGGGTGGCAGCGCATGTCGAGTTCCAAAGCGGCTTCTTCAAGAGAATTGCACATCATGCTCTTTAAAACCCCGTTTCTGTTTATCAAATCATGGATAAGAGCCGATGAAACGCCGTCAATGGGGGCCTCGTCCGCCTGAAAGACAGGAAGCAGGATCACGGAATCGGAAGATGCAAGGACTGAGGCGAAATCCTTGTAAAGGGCCAGGGTCCGGGTATATCTGTGAGGCTGGAAGACCGTTGTCACCCGTCTTTCGGGGAACATCTTCCTGAGGGCGTTCAGAGTGGCGGCAACCTCCCTGGGGTGGTGGCCGTAGTCGTCGTAAACGTCGACGCCGTTTCTGTGCCCAAGGTACTGAAGCCGCCTCTTGGCGCCCTTAAACTCCCTGAAAGTTTTCTTTATGGTGGAAAAGGGGATTCCGAGGTTATGAGCCACGGCACATGCGGCCAGCGCGTTTAAAATGTTATGGTCCCCCGAGACGGACAGATCCAGGTTGTCGATATGAACCCCGTTGTGGGAGATGGAGAAGGTTGCCCCCCCTCCCCGCCTGTGCTTAACGTTGAATGCGCCCCAGGTCCATCCCATGCCCCACCCGTAGGTGATGGTCTCCCTGGGCAGGGGGCCGGAGGCCATAATCCTGCTCAGCCCGGCGTCTTCTCCGCACATAACCAGGAGTCCGTCTTCCTTGGGGTTTGAAGTGAACCGGGTAAAGGCCTCCAGAACGGCGTCGAAGGTGGGATAGTGATTTACATGATCCCAGTCCGCGTTTGTCACCACGGCAATATTGGGGTGAAATTTTTCAAAGGAACCGTCGCTCTCGTCGAGTTCCGCCACCATATAAGGGCCTGTGCCAAGCTTTGCGTTTACTCCGATGTCGCAAAGCTCGCCCCCTATGGCCAGCGTGGGGTTGAGGCCCGCCTGCTCCAAGATAAGGGCGATCATGGACGAGGTAGTAGTCTTCCCGTGGGTACCCGTTACCCCGATTCCGAAACGGGAATCAAAAATCCAGCTGAGGACTTCCCCTCTTTTTGCCACTGCTATTCCCCGTTTGCGGGCCTCCGCAATTTCTGAGTTACCCTCGGGGATGGCGCTGCTGTATACTAAAAGTTCCGGAAGAAATTTATCCATGTGAGCCTTTCCGTGGCCGAGGACGACGGCAATTTCTTCCTTAAGTACCTTGTCAACGTAAGAGGTGTGGGTCATATCACAACCGCTTACCTCGTAGCCCAGTTCCGCAAGGAGGAGGGCCAGTCCGCTCATGCCCGCGCCCCCTATGCCCATAAGATGAATTCGGCGTATGCCCTTAAGGCTTGTAATATAATTATCCAAAGTTTGCAGTCTCCCTTCCAATACTGGACGAGATCAGCCGCCATAAACGTTCAGACTCATCCCCCGCTGATAGTTCAATTCTGGCGGTTGGAGCATTTGTTAAAATGCTCAGTAATTTTTCTTTTAGCAGCTCCGGGGGTTCGCCTTCGCTCCAGATTTCTCCGGAGGCCAGATCAACAAAACGCCGGGCGTTTCTTTCCTGATGATTGTCCGCCGCAAGTTTCCAGGGTATCACAACGGCGGGAATTTTCCACAACATCAGCTCGGAAAGGGTAGACGCCCCTCCCCGAGTTATAGCCCCGTCAATAACGGAATAAAAACTGTTCATATCCCACTGTTTTTTGATGAAAATTACGTTTTCCGGCACCTTACCGGAATGAACCTTCTCAGAGGACCCAAGCAGAAGAAAAGTGAAGGTTTTAAAAGCCTCGTCCCGGAATATGGAATAGAGTAATTGTACCAGTCCTTCGCTCATAAGTGAACCGCCCAGGACTCCAATTATTGTGTTTTCGGGAAACTTTCTTCCGGAACCTAAAGATTCCCACCCTTCCCGCTTACCCAATGGAGAAAATTTTCTCACGGGGACTCCTGCGGGGGTGAAGCTTCCCTCCGGAAGAGGCGCGCACTCGTCCCATCCGGAGGCCGCCTTCCCCCCGAGACGTACGGCGATTCTGGTAACTTTGCCCGCCGCCGCATTCTGTTCATGAATTACGAAGGGAACTTTTTTTAGACGGCATGCCAGCAAGGCAGGGAAGGATACGTACCCGCCGAAGAGGACGCAGCAGTCCCACTCCTCCTTTCTTAAGTATTTTAGAAAGATAAAAAAAGACGCTATAGTCTCCCGCCATCTCCGGGCCCTTACGGCAAACCCGGGAGCGCCGAAAGGGGAACCCGACACAGGCAGTTTAAAGGGAGATACTCCTCTGGACCCGTAGATTTCCGACTCCAGGGGGCGGCTTCCGCAGACGAAGCCCACGGAAACGTTTTCTACCCGCTCTTCCAGCCACTCTCCGAAGGCCAGGGCAGGGAAAATGTGTCCTCCCGTACCGCCGGCCACCAGACACACCCTGGTCATAGCCGGACAGCCTCCCTGCTTGCCCTCATCAGAAGCCCTATCCTTGCCCACATAAAAAACAGGGAGCTGCCTCCGTAGCTTATAAACGGCAAAGGGATACCTGTAAGGGGCATAAGCTTAAGCACTCCGCCCAAATTTATGAACATGGGCAGAAGGACGGACACCGTCAGAGCCCAGATCAGGGCCTCATGAAACCCCGAAGCGGCCTTAAAGGCTGCCAGGGCCCGGGTCGTCCAGATGAGAAAAAGGGAAAGTACCAGGAACGTCCCCGCAAATCCGAACTCCTCCCCGACAGCCGCAAAAATATAGTCGGTGTGTGCGGCGGGAAGATAGTTCAATTTTTGAAGACCCTTTCCCACGCCCACGCCAAAGACCCCGCCGTTGGAGAAGGCGACCAGACCCTGGATTACCTGGAATCCGCTGTCCATGGGCTGCTCCCAGGGGTCGAGGAAGGCGACGTATCTCCTCAGCCTGTACCCCGCCTTGATAAAGAGCATGAAAAAGAACGGAAATCCCGTAATGCCTGCAATCAGGGGCCAGCTCCAGCCCCGGCAGTGAACGTGAACGGCCATGGCCAGGGCGAAGATAAGAATGGTCCCCCCTATATTGGGCTGGAAAAGCAGAGGGATAACAGAAAAAATAAGGACGGGAATAGTCACTGAAATAAATGCGGAGACCCCCTGTTTTTTCGACCTTGTCAGAAGTTTCGAAAGATGTATTGCCACCGCCATAGCCGCAAGTTCGATGGGTTGAAAGCGGATCATGCCGGCGCCGATCCATCTCCGAGCGCCTCCCGCCTTTATTCCCACCCCGGGGACCAGGGTAAGAACAAGCAGGAAGAGGGAAAAGAGCCAGAGGTATCCGCTGTACTTCTCCCAGAATGAAACGGGAATCATGAACATGACAATCATGGCAAAAATACCGGCCAAGAGCCACTCCCCCTGCCGGAGTCCCAGGGCAAAGGGAGAGCCGTACTCTTCCAGGGATGTATGGGAAGTAAGAGAAAAAATCATCAAAATGCCGAAGATGGCAAGAAGCAAAGGGATGATCCACAGGAAGGGATCCGTCGTCCGCTCCGTCATTGTTCCGTCCTCATTGCCTGTACAATTTTTTTAAAATGGTCTCCCCTGGCGCCGTAATTAGGATACATGTCCCAGCTTGTGCAGGCCGGAGACAGCAACACCACGCCGCTCCCCTGCAGGGCTTTCACCGCCATGGGCACTCCGTCCTCAAGGCCGTCCGCCTTCAGCGCTCCCATAAAGCCCGCGTCGGCAAGGGCGTCCGCTATCCTCTGTTTTTCCTCCCCGATAATCACCGCCGCAGCGGCCTCTTTTGCAACAGTTTCAGCAAGGGGGCCGTAATCCTCGCCCTTACCCTGCCCTCCCAGGATGACCGCCTTCTTACCTTCTATTGAAGTAAGGGCCGTGCAGGTAGAGGCGACGTTAGTGCCCTTGGAGTCGTCCACGAAGAGAATTCCGCCGAACTCGGCCACTTTCTCGCACCTGTGCGGAAGCCCCTTAAACCCCGCAAAAAGCACACCGATCCCCTCCACTGCTCCGTTAAGGCGAAGCATTGCCGCAGCCATGGATGCGTTTTCTATATTATGTCTCCCCAGCAGGGGCAGTTCATCAAAGGCAAAGAGCTTTTCTTCGACGCCCTCCAGTCTCATATAGACCGCACTGCGGGCCGAATCCGCAACGATTGAGAGTTCCTCTTCGCCTTCGCCCGCCTCATCCCTCCATAAAAAAGTTGCGAAGACCGTATCGGGGCACGCATTCTCAAGGACGGGTCTTTCCACGCGCCGGCAAACAACCGTTCCGCCCTTTTCCAAGGTTTCGATAATCCGCAGCTTGGATTGTAAATACCCCTCGTAGCTTCCGTGCCAGTCCAGGTGGTCGGGGGCAAGATTGGTCACAATGGCCGCCGAGCAGGAGAGCTTATGATTCCAGTAGAGCTGGAAGCTGCTGAGTTCAACCGCGATAAAATCCCATTCCATGAGGGCCGAGTCAGCCAGGGACTGTCCTATATTTCCGGCCACGGCAACGGAGAAGCCTTTCTTTTTCAGCATATGGCCCAAAAGGGCTGTGGTAGTGCTCTTCCCGTTGCTCCCCGTAACTCCTATGATTTTTCCGCGCAGCCAGGGGGCTACGAAATCAAGCTCCCCGGAGACCTCTACGCCCCTTCTCTTTGCCTCGGTTATTACGGGCGCATGGGGCGGAATTCCCGACCCGGCGACGAGAAGGTCCGCTTCGAAGCACCTTTCCGAATGGCCTTTCTCTTCCCACCCTATGTTCATGCTTTTGAACAGAGTTCTGGCTTCTTCACTGACTGCGCCTTTGTCGGTTACAAAAACGGAGGCGCCAAGCCTGGCGGCAAGGGAGGCCAGTCCCTGGCCGCTGACCCCGGCGCCTATTATGGATATTCTCCTGCCGTTAAGCTTATTGTTGGATGTCATTTTACTCACCCCGCCCGCCTTCAACCCTGTAAAAGGGATGTAATAAAAGCGCCGCAGACCGCCAGACCCGCTCCGTGAACCAGCCAGAACCTGGCGACGATATGGTTTTCACTCCACCCCAGCAGTTCGAAGTGGTGGTGAACCGGGCTCATGAGAAAAACCTTCCTGTTAAAACCGCGGATTGCCGCAATCTGTACCGAGACTGTAAAAATTTCTACCCCGAAAATAAAGCCCAGAGGGATAAGAGCTATCAAAAAATCCCCCCACAGGACGGCGCTGAAAATAAGTCCCGCGATAAAGTGGGACCCCACGTCGCCCATGAACACCTTCGCCGGATGGGTGTTGTGCCACAAAAAAGCCCCGCAGATTGCCAGACCCGCGAGGACGGCATAGAACAGGGGTCCTTCCAGGGGCAGAAGCACGAGGGCGCCCGTCAGGGAGATAACCGCCGCCCCGGCGGCAAGGCCGTCAAGGCCGTCGGTTACATTAACCGCATTGAGCATCCCGATTGCCGTGAAGGCCGTTAGAAACGTACCTGTCGCGGGAGGCAGCGTAAAACCCGGCCACAGGCAGACTCCCTTTGAAAAGGCAAACCATGCCGCCCACGGAAGGGTCAGCCCTACCTGGGCGGCGAGCTTCCAAAGACTGGGGAACCCTTCGCTCGATTTTCTGTTGTATTTTATCCAGTCGTCGGCAAAACCTATGGCCGCTGAAAGAACGGGGAAAAGCCAGAAGAGCGCCCCTGCCGCCCACCCGGCCGGAGAAATTCCCCATACGACGGGGATGCAAAGCAGGGCGCAGAAGACAAAGACTACTCCGCCCATGGACGGAGTGGCAGACTTGGTTTTAATGCGGCTTTGCACGCCGTAAGTCTTTTGGGCCAGCGTAAACTGTCTCCTGTTGAGAGCGTGGATCAGCCGGGATTGAAGGGCAATTTCCATAAGCATTACGGTAATAAGGACAAAGATAAACTTCATTGCGCATTCACCCCGCTCAGCCTATCCGTCACCACATCCAGCCTGTTCCCCCTGGAGCCTTTTACAAAGATTAAATCCCCGTCGCCAAGCTCTGCGGCCACTTCTGCGCTCAGCTCTTCCAGGCTGCCGGTCCAACGCCGGACATTTTGCGGCCTCACTTCTTCGGGTACGGCACGTTCCCAGGTTTTTCCCACAAGCCAAACTGAGTCAAAGGGACTGAAAAGAGGTATAAGCTCCCTGTGGTAGTCCTCTGCGCCCCCGCCAAGTTCAAGCATCTCCCCCACAATCGCAAATCTCTTCCCCTCCCCCGTACGGCCAGCCTCATCAAGAGCGGCCCTCATGGATACAGGGTTAGCATTATAGGAATCGTCAATCAAAACGGCTCCCGAGTCAAGTTTCAAAACCCGGCCCCGCCCCTGCAAAGAGCGGGCGTCCTCCAGAGCCGATGCCGCCATTTCGCCGGGAACGCCCAATTCCATGGCTACGGAAACGGCAAAGGCCGCCGGGTAAGCCGCATGCTTTCCGAAGGCCCTGGTTTTAACGGGCGTTTTGCCTCCCGGAGAAGCCAGCGTAAACGATAGGGCAGGTTCGCCCCGCTCAATCGAGAACAGGGGCGAGATTATTCTGTAATCGCATTCGCAGGCGCCTACCGAAATTTTTTTAACGCCGTCCCTCATACGGGAGGCCTCTTTCCGGAGTCCCCGGTTGTCGCCGTTATAAAAAAAGCGGCGCAGTGCGGGCGAACCGGCAATCTCCATCTTTGCGGCCAGAACTCCTTCGGTGGAACCAAAGCCCTCAAGGTGGGCGGCGGCCGCTTCGGTGATTACGGAAACTGTGGGCGGAAACCATGAGACTATCTCTGCTATCTCACCCTTGTGATTGGCGCCCATCTCCAGCAGCAAAACTTCAGCGTCTGCGGGCATGGACAGGATTGCCAGCGAACATCCTATAAGGGTGTTGTAGCTGTGCTCCGCCGAGTGGACCCTAAAATACGTCTTTAGGCACAGGGAAAGAAATTCTCTGGTGGTGGTCTTTCCCACGCTGCCGGTAACCGCGACGGTCTCCAGGGGGCGGGCGTGAAGGGCAAGCCTCTTTTTTGCCATTGCAGGAAGGCTGAGGAAGGTATCAGCAACTTTTACGGAAGGAACGCCCTCAGGGACCCTGGAGTTGTCCTCGCAGATCACAAGGACGGCGCCCCTCTTAACGGCGTCGGGGATAAAGTCGTGGCCGTCGGCGGCTTCTCCTCTGAAAGCTACGAAAACGTCTCCCCGGGCAACAAGCCTGCTGTCCGCCAGAAAAGTCCCCGTGAAAATCCCGTCGGGCCCTTTAAGCTTTTTTTCCGCCAAACCTGCAATAAAGGAAAAAGAATTCATCTCCACGTTAAGCCTCTCTCCCGAGCCCATTCAAGGACCGTATCCCTGTCGGAGTAGGGTATAGACCGGCCTTTAATGGATATAAATTTTTCAGGTCCCTTTCCTGTTACGGCCACAATATCCCCGTCGCCGGCCTCGTCCAGGGCGGCCCTTACCGCTTCTCTCCTGTCCAGTATTATCCGGGCCCCGGTCTCTTTCCCCGAACCCGCTACCCCCTCCATAATCTGTCCGGCAATATCGGCCGGATCCTCGCCTCTGGGGTTGTCCATGGTAATAATTAATTTATCGCAAATCTGCGCCCCGTAGAGGCCCAACAGGGGGCGGTTCTGCCGGAACCTCTCCCCGCCGTGTCCGAAGACCGCCGTCAAAACTCCGCCGCACATGAGCCTCAGCTCCGACAGGACATTTTTCAAAGCTGCGGGGGTGTGGGCAAAATCGATTACGGCGCAGGCTCCGTTTGAGAAAAAGTAACGTTCAAGCCTTCCGGGAACCTGAGGCATGGTTTTCAGGGCGGCGGAAATTGCGGACCTGTCTTCGATGAAAGGAAAAAGAAGAGCGATAGCGCCCAGGGCATTATACACGTTAAACCGTCCCGGCAGGGGCAGGAAAACACGAATATTTCCCCCTTCAGGCGTTGAAACCCCGAACCCGCTTCCAGATGCGTCGGAGGAGGTAACCGAGGCAAAATAACCCTCTCCCGCAGGCTCCAGTCCGAAGGGCACGGCAGCCGGCGAAAATCTTTCAATAAGCCTTTTGGCCCATGGATCGTCGGCGTTGCAGGCAGTCCTCCAACCGGGCTTCATGAAGGCGGTAAAAAGTCTTTCCTTGGCCAAAAAGTAGTTTTCAATGGCGCCGTGGTAGTCCAGGTGTTCCTCGCTGAGGTTGGTAAAGACGGCTCCGTCGAAGGCGCAGCCCTCAAGCCTTCCTAAGTCCAGACCGTGGGATGAGGCTTCCATCACGCAGGCAAGGCAGCCGTTTTTAACCATCTCCGCCAGCAGCCGCTGAATTTCGCAGCTCTCCGGCGTGGTCCTTTCCGCCTCCCGTTCTCCACTTCCGTCATCATAGACAATAGTGCCAAAGATGCCCGTCTTTATGCCACAGGACCGAAGAATATGCCTGATCATCCACGCTGTGGTACTCTTGCCGTTGGTCCCTGTGACTGCGAACATTTTGAGTTTTTCACAGGGTTCGCCGTAGACCAATGCGGACAACCTTCCCATATCCCGCCGGACGTTACCTGTCATAATCCACGGAAGGTTTTCAGCAGGCTTCCTGTCAGAGAGGAAGGCGACCGCGCCGTTTGCGGCGGCAGCTGACGCGTAGTCAAGGCCGTCGCTATTTTCACCCTTAATACAACAAAAAACGGAGTTTTTAAAAGTATCCCTGCTGTCCCCGGTGACGTGTTCGACAGGGATGTCTCCGTCGCCTGACTTAAGCTTCAGAGGATATCCGTATTTTTCTTCAAAGTCATTAAGGACGGACGAAAGCATGGGCATAGCAGTTACCCCTCCCAACCTGCCCGGGCAAAAAGACCCGTCTGGTACATATCCTCAACGATGCGCCTGAAGAGGGGCGCGGCCACGTCTCCGCCGTAAAACTTGCCCTTCGAGGGCTCTCCTATTATTACCAGCATTACGTATTCGGGTTTTTCAGCGGGCCAGATGCCGACAAAGGATGAGATCCACTTGCCTTTCTTGTACTCCCCCTTCTCCGCCACCTGGGCGGTTCCGGTCTTTCCCGCAATGGATACGTAAGGAAGCCCTGCCTGTTTGCCCGTACCTCGTTTTACCGAATCCCTCATAAGGGAAAGAATCCATGAGGCGGACGCCGATGACAGAACTTCCCTTACAAGGCGGCGCTCCCCTCTGTGGATTATTTTTCCCGACGAATCCTTAACTTCGGAGACAATATAGGGTTTAAGAAGCTTTCCGCCGTTGGCAATGGCAGCCATGGCGGTAACAAGGTGAAGCGGCGTAACGGCAATCCCCTGCCCTATGGATATATTGGCGGGGATAACGCCCCTCCACTGTTCCGGCGAGGCCAAAAGGCCGTCTTCTACGCCGTTCAGCTCAATTCCGGGAGGCTTACTGAAGCCCCATTCCCGGACACCGTTGTACATGTCAAAAGGTTTAACCCTCATACCGATTTGAGCCATCCCCGTATTAGAGGATTTTATAAGGATATCTGAGACGGAAAGCTTCCCGTAACTTACCCTGTTTGCCTCAGAGATATGTCCGTCGGCCACTTTGAGCGTATAGGGGCAATTGAAAGCCTCCCCCTTCCCCACCAGTCCTTTTTCCATGGCAATGGCAAGAACTATGGGTTTAAATGTGGAGCCGGGCTCATAGGTTAAACCTACGGAGCCGTTAATTATCTTCCTGGAATTTAGCAGATCTTCCCGTACGTTAGGATTAAAGGAAGGCAGGCTTGCCATGGCAACCACGGCTCCGGTCCCGGGCTCTATGCAGATGGCGGTTCCCCACTTCGCTCCGTGCTCGGCGACGCCCTCGGAAAGCCGTTTTTCCACTATGAATTGAATCCTGGAATCCACCGAGAGCCTGACGGAGCCGGGGCCTCCTGCGGAAGGGGTCCACGACTGGCGGCTCACGTCCAGCATTCTGCCGGAGGACTCCTTTACAAGCATCTTCAGTCCGGGCGGGGAAAAGAGAACTTTATCCCAGATCAGCTCAATACCGGAAAGCCCCTTGTCGTCCACGTCGCAAAAGCCTAGCACGTGTGACAGGAGAGACTTGTTGGGATAAAGCCTCTTTTTCTCGGTAACCTCGTAAATACCCTTTATTTTTAGCTCCCGTATCTTTGCTGCCGTCTCCTCGTCGGTCTTCCTTGCAAGGGAAAAATAACGGCCGGTCATGGGGGAAGATACAGCGGAGATAATGCCGTCGGGCAGAATGCCCTTTAGTTTAGGCCCGTCAGCCGGATCCCAGAAGGCGGGGTCGATAAAAAAGCTGGAGACGGGCACGGAAAGCGCCAGAACCCTGCCGGAGCGGTCGTAAATAAACCCTCTGTCCGTACTTACCTGCACGCGGCTCCAGTACTGCCTCCTGGACTGCTTCTCTACGCGGGAATCCGGAAAGAGCTGCAGGGAGGCGACTCTCCAAAAAAGAACGGTGAAAAACAGAAAAACCAAAAACCAGTGTGAACCTCCAAAGCGCCTGAACATGACTACCCCTCCGGATCATGCCCCGAAATCGTCATTCTCCCGCCATCGCCTTCTCCAGGAAGAAGTAGAACCAGCCCTCGCCCTCCGGGGAGGCTCCGGGCGTTCGTCCATCAACCGGCGCTGCGTCGGCAAGAAGCATACCGTCCAGCCGCAGCGTTCTTACATTTGACGCAAAGGTCATACCCAGTTGTTTTTTTGAATAGTCAAACACCCTGGCAGGGGAAAGCAGGGCTGACATGCTCTCTTTAAGGGCCACGTTTTGGGCTACCAGGGAGTCTATTTGGGAGTTTATTCCGTTGAGCTTGTATTCAAGCCTGAAACTGTAAAGTCTTAGAACCCCGAGACCCATGAAGGAGGTAAAAAGAATCAGGGCGAAAAGTATAAGATAAGGACTTTTTTTTCTTAAAAAAAACGACGCCGGCTCCCGGTCACTCTCCCTTTCCATCATCTCCAGCCTCCTTCCCTGACCTTTTAACCTCAAAAACTCTCAGTTTGGCGCTCCGGGACTTGTAGTTCGCCTCTAATTCCTCCTCCGAGGGAATTACGGGGCGTCTCGTTAAAATTGTTCCCCGGCCTTCATCCTTCAACCGCCTGAAAAAATATTTCACTATGCGGTCCTCAAGGGAGTGGTAGCTGACTACGGCTATCAGCCCTCCGGGCGCCGTCAGGCCGGGCGCCCCTTCCAAACCTCGCTCCAGAGCGGGAAGCTCTTCGTTAACGGCAATTCTCAGAGCCTGGAATACCCGCCTTGCCGGGTGGCCTCCCATCTTTCGCTGTACCGGGGCGGGGAGAACTTCTCTAATAAGGGCGACAAGCTCGCCTGTGGTTGAAATCCCGTCCCCCTCCTGCCTTCTTCTAACAATGCCCCGGGCTATCTGCCTGGAAAAACGCTCTTCGCCGAACTTCCAGAAAATATCGGCCAGCTCTCTTTCCGAACCGGAATTAACAAGGTCCTTAGCGGAAAAAGGTGAATCAGCGTTCATCCTCATATCGAGAGGGCCGTCGGTCTGAAAGGAGAACCCTCTTCGTCCCTCGGAGATCTGCAAATTGGAAACGCCCAGGTCAAATAAAAGAGCGTCAAAGGGTCCATAATCCCCCAGAATACGAGGAGCGTCGGCGAAATTTCCTTTGAAGGGCTGAAACCTTTCGCCCCACCTGGCCAGCCTGGCTGACGCCTCTCTTAAAGCCTCTCCGTCCTGATCAAGGCCCCATACCAGGGATCCGGGTATGGCTTCCAGTATGGCCCCGGCGTACCCGCCGAGGCCCAGAGTACAATCAAGAACTCTTTTTAGACCGGGCCTATCCTTTAAAAAGGAGACTATCTCGTTTATAAGAACGGGGACGTGTTCTATCAAAATCCGTCCACTCCCTCGGCGATATCGGACAAGTCAGCCGCTACTTCCTCCCGATAGCTGTTCCATCTCTCCCGGTCCCACAGTTCGGCGTGATCGTTAACCCCTACAAAAACCACGTCCTGGGACAGACCGCCATGTTGCCTCAAAACCTGGGGAAGAAGCACTCTGCCCGCAGAATCCACCGGCAGTTCGTGGGCGCTTGACAGCATTATTCGAAGCAGACCCCTGGCTTTGCTCTTTGAAAAGGGGAGGCTTTCAAGTTTGGCCATGATTTTTTCCCAGCCGGCCATGGAGTAAAATGATACGCAGCCGTCGATGCCAATGGTGGAAACAACGCTGTCGCCAAGCTCTTCCCTGAACTTCGACGGAAGAACTATTCTGGCCTTGGAGTCAATTTTGTGTTCGTAAGTTCCCACCAACATGGTACTTCCTCCCACTTTGAGACATTTCCTCCCACTTAAACCCACCCTACCACTATTTCAAAAAAAGAAACAGGCCCTCAGGCCCTCATGAATCAGAGAATAATGGGCCTAAAGTCCTGTTTGGAAATTCAAGGGGGAGCATTTCATAAGCCGGGTTCTGTCTCGGATGACCATTTATCTGAAGGCAGCCTCGCGGCGGCCTTTTCGCGACCGTACCCGGGGGTCGGCGGGCAGCGTCTTCCCCCCCTATTCGGTCTTGCTCCGGACGGGGCTTGCCTGGCGTGAAAATTACTTTTCACCCGGTGGGCTCTTACCCCACCTTTTCACCCTTGCCCCTGAAGGGGCGGTATATTTCTGTGGCGCTTTCCTTTGGTTCGCACCAACTGGGGATTGCCCAGCGTCCTGCCCTGCGGAGCCCGGACTTTCCTCCCTTTTTTAAAAAAAAGAGCGGTCATCTGAAATACTCCCGGTGCGATTATACCACCGAAATTTAAAATGCTGTTTGATTGGACGAAAATAGGATACAATACTCCCGTACGTCCATCATCAGAGCGAGAGAGGAATTGCCAATGATTGAAAGAACAAGTTACGATTCGCCCCAGTACGATGTATTTAAAACCAACGTAAAAAAACTCACCGGCCTCGACCTCAACTCCTACAAAAATCAGATCCACCGCCGGGTACACATGCTTATGCAGAGGTGGGGGATAAAAGAGTACGAAGAATATTTTAAAACGATAAAGGAAGACGACGGAAAGCTTCGCGAATTCCTTGACTATCTTACTATCAACGTCTCCGAATTTTTCCGAAATCCCAATAAATGGACGGAGCTCCAACAAAAAATTATCCCCGCCCTTATCCAGGACAGGGGCAGAAAACAGCTGAAAATCTGGAGCGCAGGAAGCGCCACCGGGGAAGAACCCTACTCCCTGGCAATCCTCTCCCTGGAGGCGGGCCTTTCCCCCCAGACGCCTGTACAGGCCAGCGATATCGACTTGGGGGCCATTGCCATTGCAAAAAGGGGAACCTATTTAAAACGCCAGCTGATGAACGTCCCCGGCGATCTTGTAGCAAAGTACTTTACCACCTCCGACAAGGAGACTTATGCAATAAAGCCGGAAGTTAAAAACAGGGTAAACTTTCAACGGATGAACCTTATAGAGGACAGGTTCGCCGACGACTTCGACCTGATCCTCTGCAGAAACGTGGTTATATACTTCTCAGCGGAGACAAAAACCGTCCTATACCAGAAATTCCTGCGGGCGCTCAGGCCCGGGGGGTACCTGCTTGTGGGTTCCACCGAGCAGATTTTCGATTACCGTAAAATCGGTTTTGAATCGGCGGGAGCGTTTCTCTATCGCCGGCCTGTGTAAAAAAGCCCGGAAAAAAAAGAGGACCCTTACGGGTCCTCTTTTTAGTGGGATCGGACTATCTCCTTGATCTTCATCAGCCTGCTCAGGGTGGATCGCTCCTGTTCGTCCAGCTTCATGGTAATGTAGCGGATAGTCTCCTCGAAGCTCGGGATGAGCACGTGCTCCAGGGCATTTACCCTGCGGCGGGTTTTTTCAATCTCCTCCGCCATGAGGCTAATGGCTTTCTCGCTGGCCGCCAGGGCTATGAGCCTGGGGATCAGGGCGGCAAACCGTTCCAGGGCCACGTCCAGACTTCCCGTGGAAGTAGCAAACCCGTAATTTACTGCCGATCCGGCCTGCTCCACCGTGTACGACGGGACCATGACGCTCATTACGTTCTCCGAGGACACCCGGAGATTGCATTTTGCCCCGGAAATCATCAGGGCCTGTTCCAGCATGGCAGGCAGGGTTTGGGCCCTGGCCAACAAAAAGCTTTTATAGCATTCGGCCAGTTCCCCTTCAAGCTCCTCCCTCAAGGCCTTTCCCTCCCTTGCCCGCAAAAGAAAGGCCTTTATCAGGGCGTCCTGCTTGTCTTTTAGGAGCTTGTGGCCTCTCCTGGCCACCACGAGGCGGTTTTTCAGCCTCGAAAGCTCCATACGGTTGGGGTTAACGTGCAAAAGGGCCATGACAGGCCACCCTTATGCTTTCCCGGGGACTGCTTTTAATCTTTCCCCGTCCTTCAGCCTGGGAGAGAGATATTTTTCGATGTAGGCGTCCCGTACCCTCTTCAGCTCCCTGACGGGAATGAGGGTCAGCAGATCCCAGCCCAGTTCGAGGGTCT
>JAAYQT010000160.1 GCA_012519165.1 Synergistaceae bacterium | reverse complement strand
CTTGTCCATCTCCCGGTGGTTCCCTCTGAAGAATTCGAGCATTTCAGGGCTGAAGTGATCCGGAGATGTTCTCCCGTCGCCTTCCAGTATCACTTTCACCGCTTCCTCGTGGCTCATGGCCGCCTTGTAGATCCGGTTTGACCTGAGGGCGTCGTAGACGTCGGCCAGAGCCACTACCTGCCCCTCCCAGGGAATGGCGTCCCCGGCAAGGCCCAAGGGGTAGCCGCTTCCGTCCCACTTTTCGTGGTGGGTAAGGCAAATATTCCTTGCCATCTGAAGCCACCTGGCGTCCCCTATAAGCTCGGCGCCCCACTGGGGGTGCATCTTGATAACATCCATCTCTTTACTGGCAAGGGGGCCGTTTTTACCAAGGATAGACATGGGCACTTTAAGCTTTCCCAGGTCGTGGAGGCGGGAGAATATTTCCACATCATTCTGCTCTTCCTCGCTGCGGCCAAGGGCCGCCGCCGCCAGTCTGGAGAAGGCGCCTATCCTGTCCATATGGTCGCCAGTCTCAAGGTGGTATATCTCCGTCACCGACCGTAGTTTTTCGGTAAGGTAGCGGTAAGACTCTTTTATATCCTTCTTTGCGTCAAGAACGTCAAGAAGCCCGGCGATCGCAGAGGCCACGGGGGTAAGGGTCTCCACTAGATCGCCGTCCTCGGGGACCGGCGTTCCTGCAAAGGCCACCTCCAGTATCCCTACTCCCTTCCCCCTGTGGATTAAGGGGATTTCCACCTCCGATACCACTTCGGGGTGGATCATGTAGTAGTCGGGGTCCATGGTTACGTCCTCTACCCAGATAGGCCGCATCTCCTTCATGGCCCTGCCCGCCACGCTTGCCCGGCAGAGGGGCAAGGGGTCGACTTTCGGTCCGTTCCGGTAACCGCTTGCTGCCAGAGGGGACATAACGCCCTCCCTGCAGTCGGCCAGAAGGACTCCGAAGGCTCCGGCGTTTTTCCGTATGGCGTCTGCGATAATATTTAGCTTTGCGTCATGTTTTCCGCCCCGTGAGATGGTCTCCATAACGTTTAGGGTGCTCCTCCAGATTCGCTGCCGCTCCAGAAGCTCCTGGTTCGTCTTTAGCAGGTTATCCTGCATGTAGAGAGCCTCGTCGGTAAGGGAGACTATCTCTACGCCCTGCCTGCCGATGACGCCGAGGGCGTTTTTGAGGCTCCCCAGGAACCGCCTGAACTCCGGCGCGCGGGCGCTTCTTTCGGCGCCGCCGATTTCATCGGCCAATACCTTTACACTGTTTAAAACATCCCCGGGGCCGCCCGGGATGGAGAGCCTTTCAGCGAAACTGTCGGCCACGGAGGCCAGGGAGTTCAGGGATTTACCCAACTCCCTGACTGCGGGCATAAACAGCGCCCCCCCAAGGGCCAGGATTATCAGCCAGCCTAAAAGATGGTGGAGGGCTATTTCAAGCACGAAGCGGCGAAATGAGGCCTCCGGGTAGATAAGGCCGTAGGTGAAGTACTCTCCGGCGGCGGCATAAAAAAGGATATGGCTGCCTCCTTCGAAGGACACGGCCTCTGAACGGGCGGTTCCGTGATGGAATGTCTTTTCCGGGGCAGAATGCGGGAGGGGCCGGACGGGGAACGGCAGCCTCTCCGGCAGCTCCCCGCGCAGGGAAGATGTCAGCAGCGCGCCCCGTCCGTCTGTCAAAAAGCCGTACCCCTCGCCAAAGACCTTCTCCTGCTCTACCCTCTTCTTCACGTGGGATAGATCCACATTCATGGCAAAGACCCCGGCAAGGGCGCCCGACGAATCGCGAACCGGCGCGGCAATGCTTATGATCTGGTCTCCCGTTTTAAGATCGGCGTAGGGCAGGGTGACAATGGGCCGGCCTTTTTCAGCAGTCTCTTTGTACCACGGGCGGGTCCGGGGGTCGTAGCCGCCGGGCGGCGACTCCCCCGAAGTGTCCGTAAATTTCCCGTCCTCAAAGCCCATAAAAACCCTCTTAATTCCTTCGTCCCGGGAGGACGCCAGGTAGCGCAGGAAAAGTGGTTCCAGATCTGCCGATGGAGCGGCCTCCAGCAGCGCCTCCGCAGATGCCGCAAGGGCCGACGTCATGGAGACGAGCTTGGAAAAGTACTCGTCGAAGGTGTGGGCTGTTTCGGTCACTTGAGCAAGGCCCGCCTCCTCCACCCTTTTTTTGACTACCCCGGCAGTAAAGGAGTAGTTTAACGCCGTCAGGGACACCGCCGAAATAAAAAATACGACGATTAGAAGCGTCATTTTTTTCGAGAGCGACAAACCAGCGCCTCCTTATCGAAATTCAGCCATCCGGCGGCGCCCGACAGCTTGCGGTATCTTTCGTAAAACCGGCAAAAAAGAGATACAGCAGTCCCCGGAAGGGCATAGTGTTTTATCTGGCGAATAAAACCAACCCTTGAAGCGGAGGCCGCTGTATATAAAAGATACCATATAAAAGGCAAAGAGGACACTGCAAGTTTCAAAAAACATGACGCGGCTTTCCGGAAAAAGCCGCAGTCATGCCAGTTTTTTCAACAGAGAGCCCGGCGGCCGTAATTTAAAAACCTTCCAACACCGCCTCGCCCATAACCGTCAGGTTTCCATCCTTCGAATAGTGGTACAGCCCGACGTGCCTTTCGGAACCCAGCGGACAGATTGTCGCAAAGGTCATGGTCTGCGTCGGGTTTTTGTCAATCCATGTGCCCGAGTTTACGTATAAAGCTCTCCTGCCGTCGTGCATCTCGGAAGGGATCATCCTGGCCTCGTGAGTGTGGCCGAACACGACAATCCGTTTGTCCGACGAAGGGTTTTTGAAATACTGCACGTTAGCCTGCCCGTCCGTCTCCGCACTTGAGGCCGCCTTGGATATGGCGTCCCTGACGGGGATTTTTACTGCAACCCGGTTTAGTTCCTGGCGCTCCTCCCACGTATCCGTTATTCCGCTGAAAAGATTCATGACTATGTCTCCCCCGGGTTCAGCCTGGCGGGGCATCAGGTCCCCCATGGCGTAATCTTCGGTGAAACCGTCGATGCCGGTCCTGATGATCTTCTCGTCGAAGGCCTCCCTGACGGGCAGTTCATCCATAAGCCCCTCCCACACCTTCCAGTAGACGTAAGCAAGCTCCTGGCTCTCTCCCCGCGAATTCGGGGCGACGACGGGCCTCGGGGCGCCCGGCCGCGGTTTTCCCTCAACAACCGAGAGCGTTGCTATGCGCGTAAAAAAGTACCCCGGAGGCAGGATGGAGTCCGGGGCGATACCGCGGTTCGAAATCGGGTCGGGAGCGCAGAAAAAATTGTAGCGGTGACCGTGTTCAATGGCAACCTCGGGGCATCCGTCCGGGGAGTATACGCCAAGCCCCCTGACGTCCCGCGCCTCCGCCATTCCCGGAAAGACCGACTGAATGGTTTCGGAGGAGATCAGCAGATCGTGGTTCCCGGGCACGTAGACTACTTTAATTTTCCCGTCGGAGATAATATCCCGGAAAGCGCCCGCCACGCTTTCGTTATTTGCCGCGACTCGCCGGGCGAACTCCTTCTGGGTCTGTCCCGCATAGGTATCCATACCGGCAGGGATGAACCACTCGTCGATAAAATCACCTGCGATGACAAGCTCCTTTATGTTCGGGCTGCGTCTTATTTTCTGCAGAAATTCGGCGAGAGGGGCGCGGTTTTCGCGTATCTCTGCGTACGCGTCGTCCATCCCGAGGTGTATATCGCTGATGACAACCACTACGGAACGCTCCCCCCCGAGGGCGGGCATTCCGCCTTCCTCCAGGGTGAATGAAAAATCCGACGCGGCGCACGGAAGCGCCCCAAACAACAGCAGCGCGGACAGCATGATGCTGAAAATACAAACCTGCTTCAATATCTTCATTCCCTTCGCTTATGATGACAATATCCGGCTGACCGGGCGCGCGGGCTGCGAGGCTGTCGAATAGAGCCTACGGCAGTTTTTTTCGCCCGAACTGAAGGATTGTACAGTACGGGCGGGAAATAGCCTATGAGTCAAAGTCGGCGGCAAATTGTAATTTAGGGGAAAATTCGTCCTAAAATACCGCCAATCCTCACTCTTTTTTACTGTAGCTTCTTGTTTCGCGCACTGAGGTGGCCTTATGGTATTTTATTGCGGCGAGTGTTAAAATTCACCCAAAGGGCAGCTTGCAGTTAGAAAAGAGCTAAACATCAACGGAGGGGGTGTTGCGTATGACCAGAAAAAAATATGCAAATTTTGTGATCCTGGTGATTCTTCTCCTATTATCCGCCCCGTTTTCAGCCTTCGCCTCAAAGGAATTGACGGCTGAAGGCGCTTTCATCCGGGACGGACGCATGTCGTCTGCTGAAAAAGCCGGCAAACCCCTGGACAGGCTTATCGCTTACACGCCCGAGTCCCCGGCCTTTTACGCATTTGCGGAGCTCCACGACGCCCCGCCGTTCACAAAGGTCAGGTTTACATGGGAATTCGTTTCAAGAAGGCAGTTTATTGCAGAGGTTGAGGTTTCAAACGAAAACAACGGCTCTGACGTATTCGTATACAGCACCCTTACCCAGAAGGCAGACCCCTGGCCCTACGGGGTCTACAAGGTAAAAGTTTTTCTGGAGGACAGGCCTGAACCCGACGCGGAAATCGACTTCACGGTGGAATAAAAAGCAAAGAGCAGGGCTTAAGGCGCAAACAAAGAGGGATCCGGGGCAAAAGGGCTTGAAAAAAGCCGATCTCCGGATCCCTCTTTTATTGCCAAAATGCCTCCGCGCCGCCCCGGGGGGCGGCGAAATAGGCCCTACTCCTTCTTGGTCTGCCTCTGCCAGGCGTGGAGCGCCAGGGCTATGCCAATTACTCCGTAGGCCACAAATACCCTGAAGTACTCACCCACCTGGGCGCTTCCCATAATGTTCTTGCCCGCCAGGGGGGATACTATGAAGAGGGCGTGGAAGAGCACCGTACCGAGCAGGGCCTGGCCGATGGTGGCCCTTGAGACCGTGGCCCCCCCTATGAGGAGCGCCGCCACGGCGAAGGTCCCCACCTGCACGTGGGAGCCGTAGACCTGTACGTTGCCGATGTTCTGCAGGAAGATCAGCTGACCCCAGGCCGCCAGTACCGTGGAGAAGATGACCGCGATAATCCGTACCCTGTCCACCTTGATTCCCGCCACCTCGGCGATGTGCCTGTTCTGCCCCACCGCCCTGAAGTCCTGCCCCAGCTTTGTCCTGAACAGCAGGACCACGGCGGCGCACAGGAGGGCCACAATTACCAGGGTCACCACGGGAAAGTTTATGTTGTTCAGGTACTTAAGCACGGGGATATCGATGCCTTTCGGCTTAAAAACATAGAACTTGTCAATGGCATACTGCCAGATTTTGAGGTCAAGGGTGTTGACGAAGCCCACCCCCGACGGCAGCAGCAGGGCCTTGTTCGAGACAGGGATGATCCACCCGATGAAAATAAGGCATATGAGCTGGTAGACGCCGTTGGCGAAGAAGCCCAGGATCAGCCCCGTAATCATCTCCTTGCCCTTGGCCTTGTTGAAGAGGACGCCCGTGAGCCAGCCGAAGAGGACTGCGAAGGGCACCGACAGGGCGCAGGCGATGAAGAACCCCGCCATTCCGGTGAGGTTGTAAACTATGGTGATAAAGGCCGCAAACTGCCCCGCCATGGCGCCCAGCACAATTCCAAAATTCAGCCCCATCCCTGCCAGCACGGGGACGATCAGGGAGATGACCAGAAACGAGTTCCGGGCAAGCCTGGTCATAAGGTCGTTGGCGAAGAACATCCAGGATAGCCCTGAGTACTTGAAGCCCAACGCGCAGATTATAAGGAACACGATGGGCACTATGTTCCTTTGAATGAGCTTCATCTTGCGTCACCTCCCGCTTCTTTGCGGGTGAGGGCGTAGAGAATTATCCCGTTGCTTATAATCACCCTCATGATCTCGGAGATGTCGCTGTCCATGGCCACGTTGGCCACCGGCAGGGCAATGACAAGCAGCCCGTTGAACAGGAAGGCCCCTATGAGCGCCTGGGCTATTGTGGCCCGCTGCAGGGACGCCCCCCCGATAAGAATGGCCGACACTGAGTAAAGGGCCATGTAAAGAGGCGCCTGGTAGAGCTGTATAAAACCGTAGCTCTGGGAGTAGACGATAATTCCCGCCGCGCCCATAGCGCAGGAGATAACGGACGCAAGAAGCCGGTACTTGTTCACGCTGAGCCCCGAGGCCTCGGCGAAGCGGGGGTTTGACCCCACCATGGACATGGCCAGGCCGGCCCTGGTCCTCATAAAGAGCCACAGGAGGACGCATGAAAAAGCCGTCACCAGGAGCAGCCCGGTAGGTATGTTGGCCCCTAAAAGGTTAAAGCTTAAAAAGCGGTCCAGCAGCTGCTCCATTCTTCCGTCCAGCACTACCGTGACCCGGAGCCCCTCGCCCCCGTAGGGCCAGATCATCTCGGGGCTTGTGTAGGGCGCCATAAGCCAGAAGATGCACATTACGGACACAATGGAGAAGCCCATGTAAGTGCCCACTGTCATTTCCTGGCCCTTAACCCTGTTCAGCAGAAGGCCGTAGAGCCATCCTGCGGCGGCGCCCAGGGGAATGGATACCCCCACGGCAAAGAAAAAAGCCGGAAAACCGCTGAAGTCCAGCTCTATGGCAAGGGTAGCCCCAATGAGGCCGCAGATGATGCCGAAGGGGAGGCCGAAGTTGGGCCCCGCCCCCGCCTGGATGGTGGGGATCATGGCCAGCACCAGCAGGGCGTTCATCCCGAACCGGGTGAGCATGGCGCTGAAAATCTGCCCCATGGGGAGGCCGAAGGAGAAGGCCGCCGCCACGAGGAACGCCAGGAAGAGGGAGATTATCAGCCGCGGAATTCCTATTCTGTTAAGTAATTCGCTGCCCAATTAAACGGCCTCCTTTCCGTGAAACTTGCTGTACTCCCCTGCCATCATAAGGCCGAAATCCCTGTCGCTGTCCGTGGGCAGGAGGATGCCTTCAAGCCTGCCCTGGTAGACGATGGCTATCCGGTCGCAGACGGACCGCAGCTCGGCAAGCTCGGAGGAGGTCATGATTATGGTAAGCCCCGTCTCCCTGTTCAGCTGCACCAGGTGATCCAGAATCAGCTTCTTTGCGCCGATATCAATGCCCCTGGTGGGCTCGGAGACGAAAAGTACGGAAGGCTCCAGGGTTATGGCCCGGGCGATGCACACCTTCTGCTGGTTGCCGCCGGAGAGCCGCCGGGTGAGTTGGGCGGGGCCGGTGCAGCGGATATCCAGCTTTTCGATCATTTCACGCGCGTGGTCGCCCATCTCCCTTGAGTTGAGGATGGTTACAATGCCGGGTTTCATAAATTTACCGCTTGTCTGAATGGCGGTAGCCGCTATATTGAATTCGATGGAGTCGTCCAGCAGCAGGCCCGTCCCCCGCCTGTCCTCGGAGACGAAGGCCATGCCGTTGCCCAGGGAAGCCCGGGGGGAGTTAAGCCTGACCGGCTCCCCGTTCATTTTAACCTCCCCGGCGGAGGGGAAAAGGCCCATAATGCCGTTGGCGATACCAATCTTCCCCTGGCCTGCAAGCCCGCCTAACCCGAGAATCTCTCCCCGTTTTACATCCAGGGTTACCCCTTTTACCGCCTCTCCCGGCATGTCCACGGAAAGATCCCTGATTTCAATAATATATTCGTCCCTGAGGGCGGACGGCGGCCTGCCCTGCATGGCTCCGCTCTCAATTTTTCTGCCCACCATGAGTTCCGCTATTTTATCGATAGTGGTCTCCCGGGGGCTGGTTTCGGCCACGTGTTCGCCGTCCCTGAGGATTACTATTTTGTCCGAGACCGCCATGACCTCGTCCAGGCGGTGGCTTATGAACAGCACGGAAATCCCCTTGTCCACCAGGATTTTCATGGACTCAAGCAGCTTTTCCGCGTCGGATTCCGTGAGCACCGCCGTGGGCTCGTCCAGCACCAGCAGCCTTATGTTCTTCTTGTCCAGCTCCCGGGCTATCTCCACGAACTGCATGTGTCCCACGGGCAGCCCCCGCACGGGGAGCATCTCGTCTATTCCAAGGCCAATAGCGTCCAGGGACGCCCTGGCGTCGTTCCTCATTTCAGGCATATCCAGCCACTTCAGGGGCTTTCCGAAAACCCGGCTAAGCAGACTGTCCTTTGTTACCTCTCTGTTGAGCTTTATGTTTTCAGTGATGGAAAAGCCGGGAAGAAGCATAAATTCCTGGTGGACCATGCCGATTCCAAGTTTCATGGCCTCCTCCGGGGATTTAATGTTTACCTTCTCGCCGTCAAGGAAAAGCTCTCCCTCGAAGCCGCCGGTGGCATGGATCACCGGCATTCCGAAGAGGATGTTCATCAGGGTGGATTTTCCCGCGCCGTTTTCCCCCACGAGGGACAAAACCTGCCCCTCGCCCAGGGAGAAGGAGACATTTTTCAGGACGCGGTTTCCGTAATACTCTTTGCTTACATTTTTCATTTCGAGCCGGTTTTTTACGCTCAAAGGACCGACCTCCCTTACTAAAAAAGGCAGGGCTGCCTTTGGGGACAGCCCTGCTTGGATAGCTTACATTTTCCGAACTTGTTACTTCTTGCCGAAGATAACGGACTCGCCGACCACCATGAGGAAGTGGGGCGTTTTCTCGGCGTCGAAGGCTCTGATGCGAACGGCGCCGGCATGCTTCTCAAGGGTGAATTTAGCCCTCTGGATATCCTGTTTGTCCTCAAATTTCCCATTGGCGAAATCCATGGCGTACTCGGCTCCCGCCCTTATGAAATTCATGGCTATGGGTGCGGTCCAGGTTGCTACCCTGCCCTCCATGCCAAGTTCGACTATCTTCTCATCAATGGCCTTGAGAATGTAGGGGACGTCGCCCTTGTTCTCCACTTTCAGGCCCAGGGCGTTGGGCAGGGCGTGGAAGGGGCTGGGGCAGCACTGCTCGGGGTAGAGGGCCTTGCCTTTGACCACCGACTTGATAAGGGGCTCCTGCATGGAGCAGTTGGTGCTGAAGAAGGCCGTATCGGGGCCGTACTTCTCCACCTGGCGGGGGGCGTCCTCAAGGATGAACTGCTGCGCGCCGGCAACTCCGCCCTCACCGGTGGGGTCCGGGGCGTTGACGTAGACGAACTATACGCCCAGCTTCTTGGCGGTCTCTTCCATGATGTCCCTTCGGGTGGCGAGCAGGGGCATGCTCATGTGGCGGGGGAAGGAGTAGTGGACTATGGTCTTGGCGCCCATCTCCTTGGCCTTCTCGACAATGGAGGTGCCGCGGGTGGGCTGGTCGATCTCGAAAAGGATGTCAGCCTTGCCGGCAATCATGTAGGGTTCTTCATGAATGGTGCCCAGCAGGAAAAGGATGTCATCCCGGACTTCCTTCACCTTGTCGATGGCCGCCGCTGTGCCGGGTACCGCCTGGCAGATGACGATGGCCTTTACGTCCGGGTCGGAGGCCATGGCCATAACCTGCGAGATGGTGGTCTCCTGCTCGTCCATGAACTTGTCGGGGTAGGTGACGTGGATGACCCTGTCGGCGCCGTACTTGGCCACCATTTCCTCCCCGGCGCGGTACTCCTCCTCGCCCTGGGAAACGGTGCCCGTCATGATACCGATCTTGGGGGCCGCAAAGGCCGCCGCTCCGAGAACAAGAACAAGCGCTAGCGCTGCAAGTATTCCGGTGAATCTCCTCATGCTGCTATCTCCTCCTGGTTGATTTTTTTGTTCCTGGTTTACTGAAAATGCATAGAATGACGGGGAAGAGTGAAATTGAAGAAGCGAACCTCATGAATAAAATAATACAAGATAAGATTATTTTTGTAAATAACCTACTCCGTCCTTTTCTTTTTCACTTGTTTTATTGGAAACCGGCAAAACGCCCCAAACGAAGAGGCGGCGGTAGGCCCGCCGCCTCTTTCGCCGCATCGCCGGATATTAGGTTCCCCGGTTATTTTTCGCCCTCTACGGCAGTAATCTCCTTCTCCGCCCCGCAGCGCCTGCAGAAGGGCAGCAGGGAGTGACGGAGGCCGCCGCAGACGGCGCATTTCTCAAAGAGGGCGGTTCCGCAGTTGGGACAGGAATAAGGCTCCTCTTTCTCCCCCTGTCCGGAGAGGGGGACTTTGTTCACGGTCCGCCTCGTCCAGTACATGTACTGCCGGGGGCCGGTACGGATGGGGTATTCGCACACGGGGCAAAGAAACCTTTCGTAACCCTCCCGGTACTGCTTCATCAAACGCCGGAGGCCGGGGGAGGCTGCCGCCCTGATTAGCAGGACAAGAGCCCTTGCCACCACGGCGAGAAGGGAGAGGACTACTATGTATTTGAAGTAGCGGGACGGGAAATATTCGTGAATTACCAGGGACGCTTTTAGAAGGGATGCGCCGCCGAAGGCCAGGAAGAGGGGGAAATAATCGCTCTCCCGCTTTTTCATCACCAGCCAGGCCCCCGCCCCAAGGAAGGGCAGGATTACGCCGGCCCGCAGGGCTCCCGTCCTGAACCAGTGTTTTTCCGCCAGCCTCTCATACTCCCTGCGGGCGGGCTCCCTTTGCGCCTCCAGCGCCTTTTCAAGGGCCGCCCCTTCGGCTTCAAGGGCCCTCTTGCGCTCCGCAAGCCGGGAGAGCTCCTCGCTCCGGGCCTGGTACTGTTTCTGGTTTGCTAAAAATGCGGCCAGACTGTCGGAGAGGTTGGCG
>JAAYQT010000159.1 GCA_012519165.1 Synergistaceae bacterium | reverse complement strand
CACCAAGAGAAGTCCGGCAGATGATCCGGGAGGGAAAGTGGGACCTCCCCACTCCCGGCATGTGCAAGGGGTACGTCCAGGGCAACCTTGTGATCCTGCCCAAGGATCTGGCCTACGACTTCCTGGTATTCGCCCAGAGGAACCCTAAACCCTGTCCCATTCTGGACGTAACCGAGCCGGGAAACCCCGAGCCGAAGATTGTTGCTCCCGGGGCGGACCTGACCACCGACCTGCCCAAGTACCGGGTCTGGGTTGACGGCGAGTGCGTCGATGAGCCCGTAGACGTTAAAAAATACTGGAGGGACGACCTGGTGGGCTTCCTGCTGGGCTGCTCCTTCTCCTTCGAGGGAGCCCTGCTTGAGGCGGGAATTCCTGTGCGGCACATCGAGCAGAACCGGAACGTCCCCATGTATATTACCAACATACCCACCACCCCCGCAGGCGCCCTTAGGGGTCCGGTGGTGGTTAGCATGAGGCCGATTCCGGCCCGCCAGGTACCCAAGGCCGTGCTCTGCACTGGCCGCTTCCCCGCTGTGCACGGCGCGCCCATCCACATCGGGGACCCTGCCCTCATAGGAATTAAGGACATCAACAAGCCCGACCTGGGCGACCCGGTGGACATCAACCCCGGAGAAGTTCCCGTCTTCTGGGCCTGCGGCTGCACGCCCCAGGCGGCCATCATGGACGTAAAGCCCCCCTTCTGCATCACCCACATGCCGGGGCACATGTTCGTAGCCGACCCGCTGGACGTGGACTACGCAGTGTTTTAAATTCAGCAGATCATAAAATACAAGCCCGGAGGTCTTTAAGACCTCCGGGCTTGTATTTTAGTTAGATTTTATGGTTGCCTTTACAGGCTTTACCACTTGATAATTTCTATTTCCTCATCGTCATCTTTTTCAGGTTCCGGCTCATCAAACTGCCCCGGTTCGTCAAAATCAGCGTCGTGGGCGTTCTTGCGGGCATCGAGAGCCGACTTGGGCGCTCTCACCTCGGCGTAGGTGGAGGCGTTGTTTATCACGTACCACAGCCCGTCTTTCTTCTGCATCCACATGCTCCTGGGGCTGTCCGCGCCGGTACTCCGCAAGAAGAGGTGATAGAAGTCCGATTCCTGCCTCTTCGAGACGAAGTTCAGCTTGAAATTGTCAGGGGACATGGCGTAGCTGTTCTCCGGCGAAGTTCCCGCCGCGAAGCTTCTGAAGATATAGTGGAAGCCCGGGTCTTTCATGCGGTTAACAAAGGTCCTGTAGTTGCTGGACTGTTCCAGGGGCATGGAGAGATACATGGCGTACCGCAGCAACTTTGACGCCTCCGGCCGGGTTTTTTCATTCAGGTAGCCAAAGACGGCCTCAAAATAGAGATGGGCGGCGCCTTCCATGGTCTTGCCCTCGGTCTGGTACCTGGCCTTGAACTCTCTGTAGTCCTTCGGAAGGGCGGCCCGGGCCTCACCGAATGACAGGAACAGGGCGGCGGCAATCAGCAGTGTGCAAAGCAGGAACTTTCTCATGGTTAAAGCCTCCTTAAAATGGGATAAACTCTTCGTCGGTGATAAATGATCCGTCTTCTCCGCTGTAGAAAGGATACCAGGTGTATTCATTTCCGTCAGCGTCAGTTACCATAACTACCACGTTTGGCATCCCTTCCGGTACGATGCACCAGAAGCGCAGCCCCCACCCCGTCGGGGCGTTTGCAATCATGTCCTCCCGGTCGGGGATAATCTCATACTCTTCGTTCAACAGCGCGCCGTAAAGCTCCACGGTACTGCCCTCTGAAAGGGGGATGACCACTATGGCCGTGTCGGAGTACTCGTTCTGCACGTAAGCGGCCGCAATTTCAACGCCCTCAAGGTTTTCAAGGAACTCGGCTACGCCTTCGCCTCCCGGGAAGTCTTTCACTTTGGCTACCGGCTCCGCAAAGGACGGCGCAACGGCCAGCGCCAGAATAATTAAAATCGGAACAAGCTTTGACGCTATTTTTTTAAGCAAAATTACCCCTCCTGTCGATGTTATGTTTTGCCGTTTTTTTACCGGCAAAAAAAACATACCACAGTAAAAAGGTTTTGTCCTCCGCCATAGCACAGTAAAGGGGCTAAAAGGGGGTAGCTTTTACGGGTGGGTTTTTTAATCCCGCCCCAAATGGGGAGAACGGCTCCCATGGCGGATACCCTGTGTGATTCGGCGAGGGGGTGAATTACCTGTTGACAAAGACGGAGGAGGAGGATAAGATAGTGAGTGATTACTCACATTCATGAAGGAAGGCGTTGTCTATGGCTAATAATGTAAAGTACCTGCCCGCAGATGAGCGGAGGGCCGTTATTGTGGATACGGTCCTGGCGCTGGCTGCTGAAATGAACCCCGCAGAGATCACTACCGCCGCCATTGCCGGACGAATGGGCCTCTCCCAGGGGGCCCTGTTCCGTCATTTTCAAAACAAGGACGCCATCTGGGAGGCGGTAATGGCCCGGGCCGCAACAGTGCTGACGGAGCGCGCCGAGGCGGCCGCGCAGTCGGGCGCCTCGCCCATGGAGTCCCTTGAGGCTCTTTTTTTCTCCCACATAAATTTCATCGTTGAACACCCCGGCGTGCCGGGATTTTTCTTCGGCGAACTTCAACGCCCCGGCAAAAGCCCCGCCCGGGAGCGGGCCAAAGAGTTAATGGAGAGCTATGGCAGGCTGGTAGGGTCTATCCTGCAGGAGGGCAAAGAATCGGGCCGGTTTTTCGAAAGGTTGGATATTCCCTCGGCTGCGGGCCTGTTTGTGGGCATTATCCAGGGTCTGGTGCTCCAGTCTTTCCTCACCGGAGAGAGGGAGACTATTGCAAAGAGAGCCCCCGGCGTATTTGCCCTGTTCCGGAGGGGAATTGAAAGGGGGAGGTCCGAATGAAGAGGGTCTGGCGTACAGTGATTCTGCTGGCAGGGCTTATGGGCCTGGGAGGCATATTTCTTTTCGTGATGATGCGTTCAGGCCCCCTTGCCCCCGTGCCTGTGACTGTGGCGGAAGTTATGAACAGGGCCGTTTCCCCCGCCCTTTTCGGCGTCGGCGTAGTGGAGTCGGGGGCGGTCTTTCGGGTTGGCCCCACCTCCCCGGGCAGGGTAAGGGAACTGGTGGCGCAGGTGGGGGACAGGGTGGAGAAGGGGCAGAAGATAGCCGTCATGGACCCTGTGGACATGGACGAGCGCATCTCGGCCCAAAAGGCGTCCATCGACCGTCTCTCGGCCTCGGTTAAGGCGGCCGGTGCAAGGACGGCGGAGGTGGCGGCCAAAAAAGATTATGCCGAAGCCCAGTCGAAGCGGTACGACAATCTGCTTAAATCGGACGCAGTGAGCATCGACGCCGCAGAGGCAAAACGGCAGGAGCGGCTTGCCACCGCCGCAGCCTGGACCTCCGCCAGCGCTGAACTCCAGGCTGCCCGGGCCGAGCTGGAGCGGGCAAAGGCGGACCTGTCTGCCCTTGTATCCCAAAAGGAGAGTCTCGACATTCTGGCTCCGGCAGCGGGGCT
>JAAYQT010000158.1 GCA_012519165.1 Synergistaceae bacterium | reverse complement strand
TCTCCTTCACCAACAGCGAGGCCATCACCGTGCCCACCTTCGGCAAAACGGTCATGCTGGGGACCAACCCCATCGCCTGCGCCATGCCCGCGGAGCCCTACCCTTTCTTCTTCGACGCCTCCACCAGTGTGGTCACAAGGGGGAAGCTGGAGATCTACAACAAGGCGGGAAAGCCCATGCCGGAGGGGTGGGCGCTGGACAAAAACGGCCTGCCCTCCACCGACGCCGCCGACGTTCTGAAGAACATCGTGGGCAAGGCCGGGGGCGGCATCATGCCCCTGGGCGGCAGCAGCGAGACCCTGGGCAGCCACAAGGGCTACGGCTTTGCCATGCTGTGCGAGATCTTCTCGTCCATCCTGTCCCTGGGAAAGACCAGCAACCACGCCATGCAGGGCGGCAAGGGCGGAATCTGCCACGGCTTTATCGCCATAAACCCGAACCTCTTCGGCGACCCGGAGGCCATTAAGGCGGCCCTATCCAAATTCCTACAGGAGCTGAGGGATAGCCCCAAGGCCGACGGCCAGAGCCGCATCTACACCCACGGCGAGAAGGAGGTAGCCGCCGTGGAGGACAGGATGAAGAACGGCATCCCCGTGGACGAAAACACCATGGCGGAGCTGCTGGACGTATGCGACTACCTGCAGATGGACTGGGCCGCCTACTTCGGCGACTACCGCCCGGGCAGGCAGGAGGATATGTTCGGGGGAAATTATTAGGCTTGAGGCGCTCAGAGGTTCGAGGTTATCTTGCTGTTTAAAAAACGGTTCAGGCTGACCCGGGCCTCTGCCGCGCTAATGGCAAGTTTTTTATGAACCTCCGGAGTTGTTCTAAAGTGAATTTTTCCTGAATAGCGGCGAACGGACAGGGGTTCGGGCAGCTCCTCGCCGTTCGCCTCCATGTCTTGGGCTACCTCCGCCGCCAGGTTCCTTATGCCGGCAAAGGCTTCATCGGGGCTTTCAGCAAGCCAGGACAGGCTCGGCAGCTCGGCGCAGAGTCCCACAAATTCCCTATCCTCTTCGGACCACTCCACCCTGTAGACGTAGCGGTCTGCAATGCTGCTCATTTCTAACTCCTTTTCTATTTTGCCGCCAGAGCGGCAAGGTCTATTCTGTTTGCTTTTTTTACAGAGGCGAATCGCTCCGGGCGGCATGTGAGGATTAGTACCTGCAGATTCCTGGACGCCTCCTCAATAATTTGCAAAATACGGTGGAAGCGGATTTCGTCAGTGGCCATAAGGATGTCGTCCAGTACCAGGAGCTCCCTCTCCTCCGTTGCAACCCATTCGGCGAGGGCCATGCGCACTGCGAAGTGAAGCTGCTCTTTCTCCCCCCCGGAGAGGCCGTCAATTCCCACATCTGCGTTTTCGTCCATTCCGCCCGGTACGTAGCCCGAGGGTTTCATGGAATCGGCCAGGATTAGCCTGCCCCCGCGCTCTCCGGCGATGCGGCGGAAAATCTCGGTTGACCGGGCCGACGCAGCCCGGTTTACCGCCTGCGCCATCGCAGCGCGGCGCTCTGAAAAGGCTTCGCACAGCAGCCGGGTCGAGTCTACGGCCAGTTTTTCCCGGCGATAGTCCCTCTCAAGCTGGGAAAGTTTTTCCTCCAAAAGGGCGGCCGTAGTGTAAAGCCCCCGGCCGGAATAGATTTCAAGCCGGGCAGTCTCGCTGATAAGGCTGTTTTCAGCCTCCTTTAGTTCAGCCGCCTTCTGTTCCAAAACGCGGGACGCCTCTTCAAGTTCCCGGGTCGGGTCTGGGCCAAACTCCTCGACTTCCCTGCCGCATTCCTCCGCCATCGCCCGTGCCGCTTCCCAGTGAAGGGCAGCTTTGGTCAGCGCCTCAGCCCGCTCTTTCTTCGTAAGACCGTCGTCCTGAAGCTTTCGTAGTCCCTCTTCCAGGGATTCAAGGCCCTTCTCTTCTCCCTTCAGCCTTTCTCCGGCCACTTTAAGCTCCGCATCCTTTTCGGACCAGGCCTTCCTGATGTCATCCCTGTTTTTTTCGGCCCCCAGGGCTTTTTGAGCCGCCGCCTTTTTTTCGGCCCTTCCTGCCGCCTCAAGCTCCGCAGCGTCAGGGAGAAGGGCCTTCCACTCGGGGAAACGGATCCATATCTCTTTGAGCTCGGCCTCCGCCGCCTCCGCCCTATGGGAAAGGGTATCCTCCGATTCTCCGCCCAGCAGGGCGTTAAGGGCCGCGCGCTCTTTTTGAAACCGACCGTCGATGGAGAGGCCTTTTTCGTAGAGCTCTTCCAGGGCGTCTTTTTCAACCGTTCCAAAGGACGCCGCCGCCTTTTCAAGCGCCGCTTCAGCCTCCCGTACCTCTGAAGCGGCCTTTTTGGCCGACTCAAGGGGGGAGTAGGCCCGGATGACGCCGAAGGATTCAATGCGCGCCTTAACCTCGGGAGCTCCTTCTATTGAAAAGACTTTGTCCGCCGTGAGCGATAAAGGGGTTGCCTCCCCGTCCGCCTCAAGCTGCCCGGTAAAGGCGCCGTCCGGGATGATCTCCAGAGCCACCCTGGAAGCCTGGAGGCGAATCTTTGCCTCCTCAAGGCGGGCGAAGGCCTCCCGAAGGGCCTTTATCTCGCTATTGGACGGGTATTGCCCCGCGCTTCGTTCCTCTTCTAAGGCAGCGAGGGTTTTTCGCCCCATTTCAATTGCCTTCAGCTTGGCGGCAAGTTCGGCCATTCGATAGCTAAGGTCCGCAGCCCTGGCGGCGTCCCTGGCCCGGGAAAGGGCGGCGTCCGCCTGCCGCTCGGTGCCTCTTGCCGCCTCAAAGGCCTCTTCAGCCGCTGCAAGCGCGACGCCCAGTTCGCCCTTTGCCGCCTCGATCTTCGGCAGCTTCGCCCCAAGCTCTTCCAGGCTCTCCGTGAGCTTATTTTTCTTTAATTCCGCCTCTTCAATCTGGTCGGAAATTCTTTTTTTCTCCCGGAATTCAGCTTCCGCCGCCCTGGCGCCGGAAGTGACCTTCTCCAGCTTTGACTTCAGTTTTTCGTAGGCGGCTGCCCTCTTTTCCAGCGCGTCCTTTTCTTCCTCAAGACGGCGGACCTCTCCGCCGAGAACTCCATTTTTCTTAGCAAGGGCTTGAACCTGCGTTGCCAGGAAGTCTGCCTCGCCGAGTTCTCTTTTTGCGACCTCAAGCCTTTCAGCCGCCGCAGCGATCTCCTCATCAAGGCGCTTAAGGTTAGAGGTTTTTTTAACCCGGCCAGTGGGGGTAAAAATTGCATCGTAACGGTTCCTCAGGGCGTTCTCCACAGCCTTAGCCCGGTCGTCCACCACCTGCTCCGCAGCGGTTTTGCGGATGTCGTCCAGAAGATCCCCCGAGAGCTCCCCCATCTCAACCCTGCCCTGGGGCGCCCAGAGGATCTGTCGCAGGCCCCAATGTTCAGGCCTGGAGAGGCCTTTTTTGGGGCCGCTTGCCGTGAAGAGCTTCCTGACGCCTT
>JAAYQT010000157.1 GCA_012519165.1 Synergistaceae bacterium | reverse complement strand
CGAATATTTTAAGGGGCGGGGAGGAGGGGAGGGAACGATATATCCGGTTTCTCTCCCGGGGAAGCTCCGCATACTCCCTGGACATCCTGAGGGATGCCGGGGTGGACATGACCTCGCCCGCGCCCCTAGAAGAGGTCATCCGGTCCTTCAGGGAAAAGACCTCCCTTCTGGCCGGACTTCTTAACCTGTAGGCAGGGGGGCGGCTTCGTAAGGGGCCGCCCTTTTTTTAACCGAGAAGCCCCCTGCAGTGGGCCTCAAGCAGCTTCATCATCTCCCACCCGGCGTAGGAGAGCCCCCTGGAAGAGGAGTGGACGCACTGGATCTCCAGGGATAGTCCGTCAAGGCCCGCCATGGACGCCCCCAGGAGCTCCCCCGACTCAAGCTCTTTTTGTACCGAAAGGCGGCTGGTGATAACAACCCCCGCGCCCCTGGCGGCCAGGCGCCCCGCTACTTCCATGTCGTCGGCGTTTACGTGGCGGCCGAAGCTTATCCTGTTGCGGAGCAAAAATTCGTCCACGTAGTTGCCCGGGGGGCAGTCCTCGGAAAGGCGGATGAGGGTATGGCCGGAGGCTTCGGCAAAGGGAATCCGTTCCCGCCCCGCCCAGGGGTGGCCGGGAGGGACGGCCATGACCAGGGTATCCTCGCCCAGGACCCGGTATGTAAGATCCTGCGCCTTAACAAAGGGGAAGTTCCTGCCCAAAACCGCCAGCTCCGCCCTTCCGGCCCTGACATCCGCCAGAATGGCGCTGCTCCCTCCCGTCGTCAGGGTCAGGGAGACCGAGGGGAAGAGCCGGTGAAACTCCTCCGCGGGGCCGGGAAGAATGTGACGCCCCGCAAAGGACGAAAAGGCCATCCTTAATTCCCCGGCCCTGAGGGATCTCATGTCCCTGAACCTGGAGGGGATCTCGTCGGCCTGCCTTATCAGGTCCGAGGCCAGGGCGTACAGAGCCCGCCCTTCCGGGGTTATGGAGATGGACCGGCCCTTTCTTTCGAACAGCAAAAGGTTGAAGTCCTTCTCAAGGGCCGCCACCTGCTGGCTTACGGAGGGCTGGGACAGAAAAAGCTTTTCCGCCGCCTGGCGGAAGGAGCCTTCGTTAACCACCGCGCAAAAAATCCTTAGTTGATGAAGGTTCATGTCCCTGCCCTCCGGATGATATAGGTAAACTCAATGGATTATATCATTATTTCTTTCTTGTAAATTATATCAACTGGTGTATTCTGTTATTGAGATGAAGGGAGGCTCGGGTTCATGGATGGGAACAGGCAAAAAGATCTCATCAGGCTCTGCCGCGAACTTATCCGCCGCCCCGCCGTTTCGGGCAGGGAGGGGGAAGTAGCCCGTTTCATCAGCAATACAATGACGGCCCTCGGGTACGACCGGGTGTCCGTTGATTCCTACGGAAACGTGGCGGGTGTTATCTCCTTCTCCGGGGGAGGAGAGAGCGTCCTCCTCCCCTCCCAGATGGACCACGTAGACGTAGGGGACGCCGCCGAGTGGTCCAGGTACCCCTACGGCGCCTTCATGGAGGACGGCCGTATCTACGGCAGAGCGGCGTCCGACCAGAAAGGGGCTCTTGCGGCCATGATCATGGCGGGGGCCTTCCTCAAGTCTGATATGCCCCGCGGCCTCCGGGGGGAGCTCTTCGTGGGGGCCTCCGTCCACCAGGAGACTTTCGAAAACGTGGCGTCAAGCGCCATTGCCGACTTCGTCGACCCATCCTTCGTAATCATAGGGGAGGCGTCTTCCCTTCAGCTTGAGAGGGGCCAGAGGGGGAGGGCCGAATTCAGGATCGACACCTTCGGAAAGATGGCCCACTCGTCCCACCCCGAGTACGGCGTTAACGCCGCCGACACCATGACGGCCCTCCTGAACTACATCAGGGAACATTTCATCCCTCCCTCGGACTCATTCCTCGGGGAGGGAATTCTTGTTCTCACCAGCCTTTACACCGCACCCGCCGCAGTTGGCGGGGCCATCCCCGAAAAATGCACGGCAGTGTTTGAAAGGCGGCTTCTGACGGGGGAGACCCTGGAGGGAGCGGCCTCGGAGATAGAAGCTCTGATCGCGGGCGCTTCCGCCCGGATCCCGGGCCTGAAGGCGGAAGTCTCCTTCCCGGTAATGGAGGAACGGTGTTACACGGGAGCGCCCATAAGAGGGCGCCACTACGCCCCTGCCTGGGTCATGGCTTCGGACTCCCCCTACCTGGCGGTTTTGTCGGGAGCCCTTGCCGATGCGGGCCTTCCTTCCGTAATTTCGGAGCGCCCCGGGTTTGGGACCAACGGCTGCCAGTTTGCCGCAGAGCGGGGCCTTCCCACGGTGATCTACGGCCCCTCCGGCAGGGAGCTGGTTCACAGGGTGGATGAATATATCGAAATAGACGAGCTGGTGGGCGCCTGTTCCGGGTACTGCGCCATGGCGGCGCGGCTGCTCTCCCCGCCCTCTGAAAGGGAAACCGGGACGGCTGCCCCGGCTTCGAGAGGAGAATAACTAAACAGATGGGAAAGCCTGTAGAACTTCGCTGCGTTCTTTGCAATTCGTCCTTTGCGCCGGGTGAGGCAGAGTACACCTGCCCGAAATGCGGCGTGGACGGAACCCTTGACGTTCACTACGACTATGAAAAAGCGGCCCTGACCCTCACCCCGGAAAACCTGGCCTCCAGGGAGGGGAGCCTCTGGCGTTACGAGGAGATACTGCCCATTGAGGACGAAGCCCATATCCCCCCCCTGGCCGTAGGCTGGACCCCCTGGTACGGGAGTCCCCCGGTAGCCCGGGAGTACGGCGTAGGGGAGTTCTTCGTGAAGGACGACGGCCGTAACCCCACCGGCTCCCTGAAGGACAGGGCCAGCGCAGTGGGAGCGGCCAGGGCGCTCAGCCTGGGGCGGGAGATTATTGCCTGCGCCTCCACCGGAAACGCCGCCAGCTCCTTGTCGGGCTTTGCCGCAGTGGGGGGGCTTAAGAGCTTCATCTTCGTGCCGGAGAAGGCCCCCGCCGCCAAGGTGGCCCAGCTGCTGGTCTACGGCGCCACAGTGGTCCTTGTGAAGGGGGACTACTCCGAGGCCTTTAACCTTGCCACCGCCGCCATTGAAAAGTTCGGCTGGTACAACCGGAACTGCGCCATCAACCCCTACCTGGTGGAGGGAAAAAAGACCTGCGCTCTGGAGATTGCCGAGCAAAGCGGCTGGAACCCTCCCGACCGTATGTTCATCTCTGTGGGGGACGGCTGCTGCATAAGCGGCCTGTACAAGGGTTTCTCGGATCTTAAAAAAATGGGCCTTATCTCCTCCGTACCCAAAATTACGGGAGTACAGGCGCAGGGGTCAAAACCAATTTACGACGCCTGGAAGGAGGGCGCCCCCCAGGTGGCCTTCGGCCCAGCCGATACGCTAGCGGACAGCATCTCCGTAGGAGCGCCCAGGAACTGGGCAAAGGCGCTGCGGGCCGTGCGGGAGTCTGCGGGGGCCATGGTTACCGTCACCGACGACGAGATTTTG
>JAAYQT010000019.1 GCA_012519165.1 Synergistaceae bacterium | reverse complement strand
TTGCAAGAGGAGAATACGCCCTGGTTCACGACGGAGCCAGGCCCTTTGCCACGGCGGACCTTTGCAGTCGCGTTATGGCCCGGGTCACCGGCGAGGAGGGCGTAGTCCCCCTATTGCCGGTGCAGGATGCGTTAAAGAAAAAGGACGGGTCGGGGAGGCTGTCTCCTTCATCCAGGGACGGACTTTACATAACCCAGACCCCCCAGGGCTTCCACCGGGATCTGTTGATCAGCGCCCTGTCCGACCGGGGGCGGGGTTCCAGGGACGAGGGGGAAGCCTGGGTTAACGCCGGACGGCCCCTTGAGTCAGTCAGGGGAGAGGCCGGAAATGTAAAAATCACATGGCCGGAGGACTTCCGCCTGGCCGAGGCCCGATTTCAACGGACCTTCAGAACCGGACTGGGGTACGATGTTCACCCCCTGGCCCCGGGCAGGCGATTTATTCTGGGCGGAATTCCTTTTCCGGATTTTCCCCTGGGGTTCATCGCCCATTCCGACGGAGACCCCCTTATCCACGCCCTCTGCGACGGAGTACTGGGGGCGGCGGGCCTGGGAGATATAGGGACGGCCTATCCCGCGTCCGACGAGAAGTACAGGGATATATCGAGCCTCTTTCTTCTTGAGGACAGCGCCAGGCGAACCGCAGCCCGGGGGTGGGCGCTGGAGTGGGCGGACTGCGTTGTAATCGCCCAGAGGCCGAAACTTGCGGACAAGCTTGAAGCCATGACATCCGCCATGAACGCCGTTCTCCCCCTCCCCTGGCGGGGCAGGCTTCATATCAAGGCCAAATCGGGAGAAGGGGAAGGGGCCCCCGGCAGATGCGAGACCGTCATATGCCACGCGGCAGTTACCCTTTCCGCAGTACGTCCCTGCGGCGGGGATTAAAAAACCAGAAAAAAATCGTTTCTGCGGGGGTTGTATCTTCTTTCTCTTCATCCTACAATTCACGAAAGGCGTTGAGCCCGTGAAGGGCAAGGAGGTTCATTAAATGAAATTTGAGGAAAAGTTTGTTTCTTACGAAGGCTTCACCTTCGACGACGTACTTCTGGAGCCGGGCTTCAGTGAAGTGCTTCCTTCGGAGGTGTCAATTAAAACAAGGCTCACGGAGACCATACCCCTGACCATCCCCCTGTGCAGCTCGGCTATGGATACGGTCACCGAATCCCGGCTGGCCATTGCCATTGCAAGGGAGGGCGGCCTGGGCATAATTCACCGCAACATGACCGTAGAGGAGCAGGCAAGAGAGGTGGACATAGTAAAGCGCTCCGAGGCCGGAGTAATTGTGGACCCCTTTTACCTCCACCCCGACGACAGGTTGAGAGCCGCCACAGACCTGATGGAGAGATACCATATCTCCGGCGTTCCTATTGTGGACAAAAATAAAAAGCTTACGGGCATTATCACCAACAGGGACTTGCGCTTCATAACAGACTTCGAGCAGCCCATCTCCCAGGTGATGACAAAGGAAAATCTTATAACAGCCCCGGAAGGTACCACCCTTGCAGACGCCCAGGCAATCCTGATGAAACACAAGGTAGAAAAACTTCCAATCGTGGACGGCCGCGGCACGCTGAAGGGCCTTATCACTATTAAGGACATCCAGAAGGCAAAGGACTTTCCCGACGCCGCCAAGGACCAGGGCGGAAGGCTTAGAGTTGGAGCCGCAGTCGGAGTGGGCCCCGACTTCAGGGAGAGGGCGGACGCGCTGGTTAAAAGCGGTGTGGACGTAATAGTAGTTGATACGGCCCACGGACACTCCAAGAAGGTTCTGGACGGGGTAAAAACCCTGCGCCGGACTTACCCGGACCTGGTTTTAATCGGGGGGAATATCGCCACCGCCGCCGCCGCCGAGGCCCTTATCGAGGTCGGGGCAGACGCCGTTAAAGTGGGCGTGGGGCCGGGAAGCATCTGCACCACCAGGATAATAGCAGGTATCGGGGTTCCCCAGCTGGCGGCAGTCTACAACGTGGCCCAGGCGGCCCACAAGCTGGGAAAGACGGTCATTGCCGACGGCGGCATCCGCTACTCGGGGGATATTGTAAAGGCCCTCGCCGCCGGGGCGGATTCGGTTATGATCGGCTCCCTCTTCGCAGGAACTGACGAGAGCCCCGGAGAGCTGATTATTTACCGGGGACGGTCCTACAAGAGCTACAGGGGAATGGGTTCTCTGGGCGCCATGAGAGACGGAGGAAGCAAAGACCGGTACTTCCAGGAGGCGTCTTCAGACGAAAAACTGGTGCCTGAGGGGATCGAAGGGCTGGCAGCCCACAAAGGGGCCCTTGGAGGCGTAGTATTCCAGCTTACCGGCGGCCTCAAGTCGGGCATGGGTTACGTGGGCGCGGCTGACATTCCCGACCTGCAGGCAAAGGCCCGATTTGTAAAAATCACTGCGGCGTCGGTCAAGGAGAACCATCCCCACGACGTGGTGGTTACGAAGGAGGCGCCGAACTACTGGGTTGACTAGCTTCCGCGAAAAAGGGGGCGTTATTCGTGGAGGAGCCGAGAGTTTTTGAAAGAAACACCTTCGGAGACGAGTTTGTCTGGGCGGGGGTAATCGACCTCCCTCTCCTGGTGGACGAAACTATAGCCGACGATCAGCTGACGGAGGACGAACCGGAGGATTTCGAGACCAACCTCGACCAGTGGTGGCCGGAGTTTATTTCCGACTTCTGCATTTAGACCCTCCCGAAGATTTTGCGAAGAGACCGGCATCGGCTGGTTTTTTTTGCAAGTATATGTTATACTCCGAATGTACGAGCATAATTTGGAGATTCTTGCCAAAGAGTGGGTCCCCCCACTCTTTGTTTTTTAATAACGCAGCAGGGAGAGATATTGAATGAGTGAAAAAAAGAGCCGGGAAAACTTCGGCGAACTTCGGGAAATAGTGGAGAGGCTCGGCTACGAATCCGTAGGCATAACATTGAGCAGTGAGGGAAACCGTTCAATTCTGCGGGTATTTATCGACTCCCTGGGGGGGATCCTGGTCAAAGACTGCGAAATCGTTTCAAGGGAGATGAACCGCTTTCTCGACGAATACCCGGAATACATCCGCGGACAGTACTACCTTGAGGTTAGCTCTCCGGGAATTGAACGTCCCCTTTTTACCCTGAAGGACTACGAAAGATTTACAGGCAAAAAAATAAAAATTAAAACAAGCGGGGAAGTGGACGGCCAAAAGAGATTTACCGGCCTCCTGAAAGGGGTAGAGGAGGGCGGAGTTATCCTGCTTGAGCGAGATACGGGCAGAGGCCCGGAAGAGGGCGACGACATCCGCATTCCCTTTAACATAATAACAAAAGGCAATCTGGCCTTTGACGAGGAAGAGGAAAAAAGGAGGAGTTCTTAAAATGCAGCTGGGGCGCGATTTTATCCGGTCTTTGACCCAGATAACCAAAGACAGGGGGCTCTCCCCGGAGGTAGTTGTCTCCAGCCTGGAGGCGGCCCTCATTTCGGCCTATAAAAAGTACCAGGGGGGAAATCAGGAAGTAGAGGTTCACATAGACACTGAGAACGGGCAGATCTCCATATGCGAGGTAAAGCATATCGTGGCGGAGGTGGAGTCCCCCGACACGGAGATTACCCCGGAGGACGCGCAAAAACAGGGGTTCATCGATGTAGAAGAGGGAGACTACATACGCATTGAGAAAAACCCCGAGGATTTCGGCCGGATTGCCGCCCAGACGGCCCGGCAGGTGATAATTCAAAGGCTTAAGGACGCCGAACGGCAGATAATTTTCGAGGAGTTTTCCGACCGGGTGGGCGACCTGGTTACGGGCCTCATTTTCAAGTCCGAGAACGACCAGGTCCTGGTGCGGCTGAACGACAGGACGGAGGCTATTTTGCCGGAAGTGGAGCGCATTGTGGGCGAGGAGTACATCCAGGGGGAGAGGCTTAAGTTCTACCTGCTGGACGTCCGCCAGACCACCAGGGGGCCCAAGATAGTGGTCTCCAGGACACACCCCGGCCTTTTGAGGAAACTGCTGGAGCTGGAAGTTCCTGAAATCCGCGAAGGGGTCATCGAGATAAAAAATATAGTAAGAGAGGCCGGAGCCCGGGCAAAAGCGGCCGTCCAGACGCTGGACGTTAACGTTGACCCGGTGGGCGCCTGCGTCGGAAACAACGGCGCAAGGATCAAGTCCATAAGCAGGGAGCTGTGCGGCGAAAAAGTGGATGTGATAATCTGGAACAGCGACCCCCTTCAGTACATCAGGAACGCCCTCTCGCCGGCCAAGATAGTAAAAATAGAACCCGTTTTGGAGCAGGAAAAAGAAGTAACCATATACGCCAGACCCGATCAGCTCTCCCTGGCCATAGGCAAAGCGGGGCAGAACGTACGGCTGGCGGCAAGGCTTACCGGCTGGAAAATTAACATTGAGGGTCTGGAGCCGGAGAGAATGCCCACTTTCCACGACCTGTTCCAGGAAATAATAGAAGACCAGGATATGGAGCTTAAGGAAGAACTATAATGAAGCAGAGGCCCAGGACCTGCGTGGGGTGCAGGGAAGAGGCTCCCAAAAGGGAGATGCTCAGAATCGTCAGGACTCCGGACGGCGAAGCCGAGATCGACCCCTCCGGCAGAATGCCGGGAAGGGGCGCCTACCTGTGCCTTAAACGGGAGTGCGTTGAAAACGCAAGGAAAAAAGACGCCCTCTCAAAGGCTCTTAAGATAAAAGTAAACCCCGGTATATACGACGCTCTTCTTAAAAAAGCCATTGAATCGGGAGAACCGGAGAAAAAGCAGTGAAAAGCCGCAAGGAGGCCCTGCTTTCGGTTTTTGGCATGGCCCGGAGGGCGGGAGTCCTGCAAATTGGTCAGGATATAGTAAAATCTAACCTGGCCGGGGGAGAGTCGCTGCTTGTGTTTTTCGCTGAAAACGGCGAATCTTCATTTTGCCGATCCCTCCGGAAAGCGAGGTTTGCGGAAAAAATTACTGTCGTCGTAATGCCGGACGTCTCCGGCGCCGAACTCTCTGCGGCTGTAGGTTCACGCAATGTGAAGGTTGTTGCTTTACCGTTACGCAGCGGCTTTGCACGTTCTATTTCGCAACTGCTTGCGGAAGGGGGAAACAGGAATGAGTAAAATTCGCGTTTACGAACTGGCCAAGATTCTCGACAAAAGCAACAAGGAGCTCCTCGAGATTCTAAAGGACCTCGGGGTCGAGGTAAAAAGCCACATGAGCTCCATTGAAGACGATATAGCCCAGATGGTGGAGGATTCACTGGCGGAATCTTCGTCACCGGCAGGGGGCGAAAAAAAGGATGAGGATAAGACCGTGATAAAGACGGATTTTTATGCGGTTGCAGAAGGATCTACCGTAAAATCGGTAGCGCAGCTGATTGGAATTTCCCCGGCGGAGGCCGTTAAATGCCTGATTTCGGCCGGCATGATGATCCCCGCCGACGCCCCGCTAAACGAAAAGGGGCTTAAAGTATTAGGCGACGCCTATAAAGTAACCCTCTCCCTGGTTTGCGATGACGAAGCAGGCGAAGAGAGCGACGAGGCCGGGGTCTGCGAGGTAATTAAAAGACCCGCCCCGAGCGGAGAGCGCCTGGAGCCCCGCCCCCCCATAGTTACTGTAATGGGGCACGTGGACCACGGCAAGACAACCCTTCTCGACTTTGTCCGAAAAACAAACATTACCGCCAGGGAGGCGGGCGGGATAACCCAGCATATAGGCGCATCCACAGTCCATCACGAGGGCAAAGACATAGTCTTCCTGGACACCCCAGGCCACGAGGCTTTCACCTCCATGAGGGCCAGGGGCGCCAAGGCCACCGATATCGCAATTCTGGTGGTTGCGGCAGACGACGGCGTTATGCCCCAGACCAGGGAGGCCATAAACCACGCCAAGGCCGCGGAAGTACCCATAATAGTGGCCATCAACAAGATTGACAAGCCTGCCGCCAAACCTGAAAGAGTCCGCCAGCAGCTCTCCGACGTGGGACTGGCGCCGGAGGAGTGGGGCGGAAACACAATCATGGTAGAGGTCTCCGCAAAAAGCGGGGAGGGCATTCCCCAGCTTCTGGAGATGGTACTGCTTGTGGCGGAGATGGAAGAACTGAAAGCAGACCCCACGGCAAATCCAAGGGGCATAGTGGTTGAGGCCAAGCTGGACAGAGGCAAGGGGCCCGTGGCCACGGTCCTTGTGCAGGAGGGCACTCTCTGCAAGGGAGACACCCTTCTCTTTAATTCCGCCTGCGGCAAGATCAGGGCCATGATTGACTCCGACGGCAACAATATCGACTGCGCCGGTCCCAGTACCCCGGTGGAAGTTCTGGGCCTTACCGCAGTACCCCAGCCGGGCGAGGTGTTTACCTCCGTTGAAAACGAGCGGATTGCCAAGGATATTTTAAGCGCCAGGGAACAGGAACTCAGAAGCGCCCAGCAGGGGCCTTTGAAGAAAGCCACCCTGGAGGACCTCTACTCCCGCATGAAGGAGGGGGAAGTCCCCCAGCTGAACATCCTTCTTAAGAGCGACGTTCAGGGTTCGGGAGAGGCGCTGGCAGCTTCCCTGGAGAAGATGGCCACCAATGAAGTGGGAATAAACATTATCCACAGAGGGGTTGGCAGGATCGCCGAATCGGATGTGATGCTTGCCTCCGCCTCGGGGGCGGTAATCATTGGATTCAACGTACGACCCGACGCCAACGCAAAGAGAATTGCCGAGTCAGAGGGAGTCCAGGTAAGGCTTTACGACGTAATCTACGACGCCATCGACGACGTCAGGGCGGCCCTTGAGGGAATGCTTAAGCCTACCATAAAAGAAAACACCATTGGACAGGTGGAAATCAGGCAGATAATCAAAGTACCCAGAGCCGGAAAAATCGCCGGAAGCTACGTGCTGGAAGGCGTTGTCAGAAGAAACTCCCGGGTAAGGCTGATAAGGGGCGGGATAGTCATCTGGGACGGCTCAATCTCCAACCTCAGGCGTTTCAAGGACGACGCCAGAGAAGTGACGGCGGGCTACGAGTGCGGTATCAGCCTGTCAAACTACCAGGATTTTGCCGAAGGGGACATTCTTGAAGTTTACGAGATCATCGAGGAGAAACGCTATCTCGACTAACCAAAGGCCGGATTCGCCCTTTGCAGGGGTGCTTTTCGCAACGCTGGCGGTCCATGGCAGCAGGAGCGTCAAGGACAGAAGGAAAGTCTGCAGATCTCTGGTTGAACGAATCAGGGGCCGGTGGAACGTATCCGTCATGGACCTCGGACCCGACGGCAGCTGGAATGAGATCCTGCTCGGCGTTTCGGCCATAGCCTCCGGTCAGCATATGGCCCTGGAAAGGCTTGAGGCCGTCTTTTCGTTTCTGTGCGGCGAAGAAGACAGAGGCGAATTTACAATAATTCATCACTGGCGCGAGGTAACAGGCTATGACGAGCTTTCGGATGCAAAGAATAAACAAGCAGATACAGAGGGAGATTTCTCTGCTCCTGGAGCAGAGGGTGAAGAACGAGGCGGCTAAAAACGCCATTATAACCGGCGTTGACTGCACCAAGGATCTGGAATCCGCTAAAGTTTACTTTACCACCGTTGACCCGGTAGTGCGGGACGAAGTAAAAAAATCCCTTGACAAGGCGGCGGGCGCCCTGAGATCCATGCTGGGCAAACAGCTGGCGCTTCGAAAAACCCCGTCCCTCGCCTTTTTCCTGGATACCAGCGAAGAGTACGGCAGGGAGATGGACCGCATACTTGATTCCCTGGTATATTCCGCCCCGGAAGATACGGAGGAGGACGAAGACCGGGAGGAAGAGGAATGACTCCCAAGTCGTCATTCCTGACCTTCGCCGAGGCGGGCCCCCGGATAATTGATATTTTGAAAAGGGCCTCCCGGTGGATAATCCTTTCCCACATAAAACCCGACGGCGATACTTTAGGCTGCGGCGCCGCCTTTTATTCACTGGGGCTATCCATGGAAAAGGAAGTCAGGTGGGGCGGCCCCGACCCCATGCCGGAGGGGTACAGGTTTTTAGCGGGATCAGAGGATTACGTTCCGGGGTTGACCCTTGACAGCCTCGCAATATCGAAGGCCGACGCCGTTATTGCCCTGGATACCTCCACCCTGGCCCGCTCTGTGGCGGGCCTTGAGAGCCTGGACCCGGCCGCGCCCCTCCTTAACATAGATCATCATCAGGATAACGAGGGTTTCGGAACAACGCCGTGGGTGGACCCTGCTGCTTCTTCCGTAGGGGAGATGTGCTGGGAGCTTTTCGAAGAGTGGGGAATTTTTCTGCCGCCCGAAGCTGCCGACGCCCTCTACGTTGCGATTGCAACGGACACCGGAAACTTTGTATTTGCAGGTACCACCCCCCGGACTCACAGAGCGGCGGCGGGTCTTCTTGCCCTGGGGGTTAAGCCCGCCCGGCTGGACCAGATGATAAAGTGCAGCAGGACCATGGGTGGACTTAAACTCAGAGGCTCAGCCCTTAACAGGGTTACTGCGGCAGGGCCCTTCGGCGCCATAACCTGGATTGGCAGGGAGGATTTTAAAAAAACGGGCGGGGACCCTTCAGAGACGGAATCCCTTGTAAACGAACTGCTTACAATTAAAACCGTCTCCTTTGCAGCCCTTCTGACAGAAGAGGAGGACGGCGTAAGGGCCAGCCTCCGGTCCAGGGGAGCCCTTTCAGCCTCAGACGTAGCCAAGGT
>JAAYQT010000018.1 GCA_012519165.1 Synergistaceae bacterium | reverse complement strand
TCTGGGGAAGTAAGTACGGAGTCGCTCTGTCTACTGCCTGGAATTTGGTCGCCATCTGATTTCGCCGCCTTCTATCCGGGATGCTTTTATTTTATCCGATATGGGCTAAGTCCGACAGGCTCCTAGTTGCAGTTATCCAGCGAAAAACCTTCTTCGAACAGTTCCCTGCAGGCCTCTACAACGGAGTTGTCAAAAAGTTTGCCTGCTTTTGCCTGGACAAATTCCAACGCCGCGCCTATGCCCAGCGCCTCCCTGTAGGGCTGATGGGAAGCCATGGCCTCAACCACGTCGGCCACGGCAATGATCCTGGCCTCCGGTAAAATTTCATCCCCGGAAAGGCCTCTCGGATAGCCGCTGCCGTCCAGTCTTTCGTGATGTTGCCGGATTGTCTCCGGAATTCGCCACGGGAAATCAACCTTCTGCAGGATCTTGTACCCTTCCTCAGCGTGGGTTTTAACCAGGTCCATTTCCAGTTTTCGGAGGACGCCCGGTTTGCTCAGAAGCTCGGAGGGGACGCAAAGTTTCCCCAGGTCGTGAATAGCAGCCGCAAGGGCGACGCACCTTCTTCTCTCAAAGCTAAGCCCCATTCTGCGGGCAATTGCGGCAGAAAGATAGGCCGTCCGCCTCTGGTGTCCCGCAGTGTAAGGGTCCTTGCTTTCCACTGCGGTGGCCAGAACGTCAATGGTCTGGGAGAAGGTCTTGTGGAGCTTGTCAATTGAATTTTTCAGCTGGGCCTCTTTTTTTTCTTCGGCCTCCCGCGCGCGTTTTAATTCGGTGATGTCCCAGGCAATGGATTGTATTTCATGCAACTTCCCTGATTCATCGAATATGCCTGTATCGTTGAAAAGCTGCCATTTCGTCTCACCGTTTTTAAAATCGGCGCTGTTTTCGCGAAATACACTTGGGGATTCCGGAGTAAGCCGGGCGAAGGCCCTCCGTAGGAACGTAAAGTCCCTGTCCCGGATCTCCTCCAGTTTTTTCCCAATGAAATCCTCAGGTTTTCCTTCAAGATATTTGGCATATGCCCGGTTGCAGGAGAGGATGGTTAGGTCCGGCGAAAGCCTTAGGAAGAAGGCGCTCTTAACTTCCTCTATGCACCGGAGCCTGTTTTTTTCTGCCTTAAGCTCCTCTTGGGCCTTCAGCAGGTCCGTTATGTTTTTCCCAATACAGTAAATTTCTGCCGTATTCCCCTCATGATTAAAGGTTTTTTGGATATGCCAGTGGTAGTGGCAAGTATCCCTGCCCTGCCGGGAAACTCTGGTTTTAAAGGACGCCGAATGCGTAAGGGAAGTCAGTTGTTTACAGCCCTCTTCAAAGGCTGCAAGGCTTTCAGCGTCCAGGAGATCCCGCAGTTCCAGCCCCAAAAAACAGGTCGACGGCAGATTAAAAGTCGTCCGGAAGGCCTTGTTTGCAAAGATAACCGTCCCGTCCGGAGTCAGGCGGCAGATGGGGTTCAGGCTTTCTTCAACAATTTCTCTCAGAATTTCATATTCGGAGGTCATCGTTTTTGTTTTTCGCCGGCCGTGAGCGGCAACAAACCTCCCGGCTCTCCATCTTCGTCAATTTTAAAGAGGCCGGCCAGTTCGTTCAGGTTTTCAGACAGTGCGGCAAGCTCCTCGGATTCGCCCGCAACCCTCTCCGCAGACCGGGCGACTTCATCCATTTGCGTTCTGGCTTTTTCTGACGATGCGGCCGTGGCCGTAACCCGGGATGCAATGTTCTGTATAGCCCCGGCTATCTCCTCGCTGGAGGCAGCCTGCTCCTGGGCCACTGCGGCCAGGTCCTGGGTGGAGGAGGAGATATGGGCCAGGGCGTCCATCATTC
>JAAYQT010000156.1 GCA_012519165.1 Synergistaceae bacterium | reverse complement strand
TTCTTTCTGGACGCCTCCGACGAGGCCCTGCTCACCCGGTTTGAGGCCACCCGCAGGCGGCACCCCCTCCACGGCGAAGGGTCTTTTCTGGACGGAATCGCAAGGGAGAGGGACCGCCTTAAGCCCATCCTGGAGCTGTCTGACAGAGTTTTGGACACCACCGGGCTGACCCTCCCCGAGATAAGAAAAAAACTGGTGCATGCACTTAGCGATCCTTCTTCCCAGGACTATATTATCTTCACCTCCTTTGGCTTTAAGTACGGACCTCCCGCAGACTGCGACTTTATCTTCGACGTCCGCTTTTTGGCCAATCCCTTTTACGTGCCCGAACTAAAAAGTATGTCGGGAAGGGAACAGGAAGTACAGGAGTATATCTGGAAATCACCCGGGGCAGGGGAGTTCTGGGAGAAGCTCGTCGCCCTCCTGGGACAGGTAATACCCCTGTATCTAACCGCGGGGAAGTCCCACCTTCACATAGGGGTGGGGTGCACCGGGGGCCGTCACCGGTCGGTGGCAGTGGCGGAAAGGCTATCCGGGCAGTTCGGCGCCTGTGCAAAAAAATGCTCCCTCAGGCACAGGGATATTTTAAGAGAGCAGGGCTGGTAGGAATGAGCTCGTTCTTTGCTTACGTCCTGGGGCTGGCCACAGCCCTTCTCATGGCGGTTCTGCTGCGAATGAGAGAGAGGCCCGATTTCGCTTCCTTTTACAGCGCGTCAAGGAGAAAAAAAGAGGCCTTCTCCAGGGCAGTTGAGTACAGGCTCTCCATGGGGCCGTATGTAGCGGCCCTTGGAGGGGGGACGGGACTATCCACCCTGCTCCGGGGGCTTAAAAGCTTTACCCGGAATATAGCGGCCATTGTTACGGTCACCGACGAAGGAGGAAGCTCCGGACGGCTGAGGGAGGAGTGGGGCGTTCTTCCGCCCGGCGACGTCCGCAACTGCATCGTGGCCCTGGCGGAAAACGACAACTCCCTTAAAAGGCTGCTCGAGTTCAGATTCGATAAGGGCGAACTGGCGGGCCACAACCTGGGGAACCTTATGCTGCTTGCCACCTCCGAGCAGCTGGGCGATTTTCGCAGGGCAGTGGAGGAGATGAACAATCTTCTTGCCATAAGGGGAAGGGTCCTGCCGGTTACCACCGAAGCTGTGGCCCTTGTGGCGGAACTTCCCGGGGGGGAAGTGATCAGGGGAGAGCTTGCCATAAGCGAGCACGGACGCCTGATACGCAAGATCTGGCTTGAGCCCGGCGACGCCCGCCCTCCGGCGGATGTGCTTAGGGCCATCGACGAAGCGGAGATCTTAGTACTGGGGCCCGGCAGCCTATTTACAAGCGTCATACCAAACCTGCTCATCCCGAGGGTGGCAGACCGGATCCGCAAGTCGCCGGTACCCAGGATATATATTTGCAACCTCATGACCCAGCCCGGAGAAACGGACGGCTTTTCACTGGCGGATCACGTCCGGTGGATAGCGTCGGCGCTGGATATGCCGCCGGATTACGTTATTGCCAACTCGGGGGAGATTCCGCCGGAAATTGTGGAAAAATACAGGAAAGAGGGCGCCGCCCCCCTGAGGGCCTGCGACAGGGATATAGAAGAGCTGGATGAAATGGGCTGCGTTCTGATCGAGGAAAATCTTGTCCGCGTTATTAACGGAAGCCTCATCAGGCACGATGAACAAGCCCTCTCCCATATGCTTATCCGGCTATGGAGAGAGCTTAGAGAGGGTTGATCGCCCTGAAACTTTCGGACTTCGGAAAAACTCTTTCGTCCTCCATGTGGGACGAATGGACTGCCGGACCTTGCGGCGACGGCCGGGGCGCCCTTGAAGAGATCCGGGGCATTGTGCAGGGTACGGGGTTAATTCCCGAAACCGGCGAGGAAGCCCGGCTTTCAAGCGGCAGACTTTGGATCTTCCGGAGGCTGTCGAGGCTCTGGGAGGCGGCGGGTCTGTCAGACCGGGCAGACTTTCCGTCCCTTTTGCTCATACCTAAAACTTTAAAGGGAAAGGTTTCTATCCGCCTTCCCGGGAATTTGGCCTTCCTGGCTGACCCCTCGGCCGGACCGCCTCTTTCCGAAAAGGAAGGTCCGCGAAGGCTGAGGGGGCTGTGGGGGGCATGCGGAGCCCTCTATATCCCGAAGAGCGGTTACTACATGAGCTTTCGGGCGCCTTCGGCAGAGGTAGAGGGGGTAGCGGCGGGCATGTTGAAAAAAAATGGTTTCTCCTTCGGCAGAAGATTTATCCAGGGAAGATTTGAAATAACCCTGAGAAACCAGGAAGAGATTGTAACTCTACTGGCCAGGTTCGGCCTTTCAAGGACTTCCCTTAAAATGGAAGAGAAGGCCATAGTCCGCTCCATGAAGAACAGGGCAAACATGCTGGTTAACTGTGACTCTTCCAATATCAGAAAAACTCTGGAGGCGGCGTCCAGGCAGCTTGAGCTGGCACAGGCCGCCGCCGGTTCCCCCGGTTTTGAAAGTCTTCCGGAGGTCTTGAAAAGCCTTATTCTTACCAGGGTTTCAAACCCCAGCGCTACTCTGGGCGAACTGGGGCTGCTCCAGTCGCCGCCCGTAAGTAAAAGCACAGTGCAGTACCGATGGAAAAAACTGGAACAGATTATGGGCCCCCTCGTCGCCGGTCGAAGGGGGACATTGACACACAGAATGCGGAAGGAGGCGGAAACGAAATGAAGCTCAAACTTTTCTCCACCCCTGATGTCAGGGGAAAAAAAACGCTGGTCAGGGTGGATTTTAACGTCCCCCTGAAGGACGGGGCGCCATCGGACACTACAAGAATCCGCGCCCACAGGGAGACAGTGGAGGCCCTTCTTGAGGCCGGGGCAAAAGTGGCCCTTGCGTCCCACCTGGGAAGGCCCAAGGGCAAGGTTGTTCCGGAGATGTCTCTTGTCCAGGAGCGCCAGGCTGCCGAGGAAATCTTCGGACGGCCTGTCGCATTTGTGGAAACCTGCGTGGGCCCTCAAGTGGAGGAGGCTATGGCAAAGCTCCCTGAGGGAGGCCTTCTGCTGCTGGAAAACCTAAGATTCCACCCGGAAGAGCAGAAGAACGACGAAGCCTTCGCCCGACTCCTGGCGAAACCATTCGATGTATTCGTAATGGACGCCTTCAGCGCCTCCCACAGGGCCGATTCGTCCACCAGCGCTATTATGAACTGCCTGCCTTCCTTTGCGGGTTTCCTGCTTCAAAGGGAGGCGGAGATGCTTTCGGCGGTGAGCGAGTCCCCTCAAAAGCCCTTCGTCCTCGTCCTGGGCGGCGCCAAAGTATCGGACAAGATCGGCGTACTGGAGCGCCTTATGGACAAAGCAACGTCCATTCTGGTCGGGGGCGGGATGGCTTTTACCTTCCTTAAGGCCAGGGGCGGCGAAATTGGCAGGTCCCTTTTTGAAGAGGACAAGGCCGATTTTGCCCGTAAAATGATGGATATGGCGTCGGACAAGGGAGTGGAAATCCTTCTTCCCGTTGACGCCATTGCGGCGGATGCTCCCGATGCGGCCTCCGCAGGGGCGCCCGTTCCGGCGGACAAAATCCCGGAAGGCCTGATGGGCCTTGACATAGGACCCGAGACGGCCCGGGCCTTTGCAGAGAAAATTGCCGGAGCGAAGACCGTGCTCTGGAACGGACCTATGGGAGTCTTCGAAAATCCCCTTTTTGCCGCAGGGACAAAGGCGGTGGCGGAGGGGGCGGCCAGGTGCACTAAAAACGGAGGGGTAACCGTAGTGGGCGGGGGAGATACCGCCGCAGCGGCAAAACAGCTGGGATTCGACGGACAGGTCTCCCATGTCTCAACCGGCGGGGGCGCCAGTCTTGAGTTCTGCGAAGGCAAGGAGCTGCCGGGGATTGCGCCCCTGACAATCAGGGACTGAAAGAGACCGGAGCGGTGAGAAAAATGAAAAAAATATATCTTTTTGGAAACTGGAAGATGAATATGCTGCCCGATGAGGGGGCGGACTACTGCCGGTCCCTTGAAAGAAGGATGACGGGCAGCTTTTATTCCGCCGACCTAGTGAATATCTGCCTCTTTCCACCCTTTCTGACCATCCCGGCGACTGCGGCGGCCCTGCCCGAGGGACCGGTGTCCATCGGCGCCCAGGATGGATTTTTTGAAGACAGGGGCGCCTTTACAGGCGCGGTCTCCATGGATATGGTAAGGGAAGCCGGCTGTGCCTGCGTGCTGGTAGGCCACAGCGAAAGACGGCATATTTTCGGCGAGACGGACGAAATTGTGGCAAAAAAAATGCATAAAGCGCTCTCAACAGGGTTGACGGCCGTTCTCTGCTTCGGTGAGACCCTCGAAGAGAGGGAGGCTGGAAGAACCCTGGCCGTGGTTGAAGAGCAGCTGTCGAGCGCCTTTAAGGACGTGCCGCACGAAAAGGCCGTCCGGATGATCCTGGCCTACGAGCCTGTCTGGGCTATAGGAACGGGAAGGAACGCGACTCCCGGTGATGCACAGGAGGTGTGTTCCTATTCGGCGGAAAGGGCAGAAAAAGAGTTCGGCATAAAGATCCCGGTCCTGTACGGCGGCAGCGTTAACGAGATTAATTCCAGGGAGCTTTTGTCCCAATCCGACATATCGGGAGCTTTGGTTGGAGGGGCGTCGCTTAAAGTAGAATCTTTCCTGGCGATTTATGAGAACTATAGAAAACTCTGAGTATAGTAGACGATTTGGGACGCATTACGTAACATAAGATATATTATAGGACACCTTGTTTGAAAAAAGAAAGACCTCCCGGTTACTATTATTGTAACCGGGAGGCCGGGTTAAATTTGGTGGTTAAAAACGCACGGCAGCGTTCAGCTTTGAACGCTCTGCGTTTTATGGGTCGCCTTTGCCGTTTTATCTTAATCCCGGTAGGTAAAGTGCAGGGATGGCGCGTCCCCCCAGAGCTTTTCCAGTCTGTAATGTTCCCTGCCCGTCTTGCTGAAGACGTGGACAACCACGTCGCCCCCGTCAATAAGCCTCCATTGGGAACTGTCATAACCCTCTACCGCCGTCTCCAGGCCTTTAGATCGGAGGGCCTCGATTGCGGCGTCCCTGATAGTGTTCATATGAGTTTCCGAATTAGCCGTGACCAGCACAAAAGTATCGGATATGGCCGCCGAGCCCTCCATGTCCATGGCAACTATGTCCAGTCCCCTCTTGTCGGCGAGGGCCTCGAACAGGTATTCAAACTCCCGGAGCCTGCTTTTGTTTCTCACTGCCTCACCCTTCCTTAGTTTAAAGAATGTTATTTTGCCGCAAGGCTCTCAAACCGCTTAAGAACCTTTTCCTTGTCTTTTCCTATTATGAGCGTTACGTGAGGGACAGCAGAACTTTTTGTTACAAGTTTTTTATCTACCCCGGCAATCTCGGCCAGGGCCCTGGCCGTGTTCACCGTCTCCTCCGTCCCCTTGTCCGGGTATTGGACGCTGGTGGTGCGATAGTCAAAATGCTTGGCATTCCCTATATGGGCCACGTCAATCCCTATTTTTTGCAGGGCCTCTGCGGTAACCTTCCCTAGGCCTGAAACCCCCGCTCCGTTCAGGATGGATACGGGCGACTTGATGGAGGCCATCAGGATTTCCATATCCAGCTCGGCTACGGAACCCTTATCCGGTTCCACGTCGCCTGAGACAGGTTCCTGCGTTTTTTCAGGGATACCCGCGAGAAGGTCTGAGGCTGCGGTGGTATCCCCCACCCAGTAGCTGATGTTCGAGATATAGGCAGCCCTCCCCGGCATGGTAAAGAAGTGGAGGTTTTCCGGCGAGAGGTTGGCCAGGTAGGACACAAGTTGAAGGGCCTGGGCGGCTGTCATATCCGAGCTTACCATTTCGATTGCCTTTTGGACCAGCTCAGGAATTTTCGTTATCATGGCGGGGGTCTGCATTTTTTTCAATGCGGCCTTTATAAACTGTTGCTGCCTCTTCACCCTGCCTATGTCCCCCAGGGCGTCGTGCCTGAATCTGACGTAGTGAAGGGCGTTTTTACCGTCAAGCTTCTGAAACCCCTTGGGGATATTGATAAAGAGCTTTCCCGCGTAGTCGTTGTAGATCATGCGCCGTTCCACGTCCACCTCCACTCCCCCGATGAGGTCGATTACTGCCGGGAAGGAGTCGTAGTTTACCAGCAGAAAGTAGTTTACGGGCAGGCCAAGGTAGTTGACCACCGTCTCCCTGAGCTTCTCCACCCCGCCATAGGCGTAGGCGTGATTAATTTTATCCCAGCCCCGGCCGGGAATCTGCACCCGCGTATCCCTGGGGATGGACATGAGCCTTACAATTTTGTTGTCTATATCGACCGTTGCGAAAGCAATGGCGTCCGCCCGTCTTCCCCCTCCTACGTCGTCGATGCCGATCAGGAGTATGTTTGTTGTTCCCGACTCCTCCGTGAAGGAGATGGACTCCTTGATGGTCTGGGGTTTGGGGTCGACGAATGTCCGAACCCGCATGGCCGCCCCTCCGAAGGCGGATGTTATTGCCAGAAGAAGAATGGCGGCGGTTTTAAGGATTTTCATTGAATTAAACCTCCGGCTCTTTCCGGTAGAGGCCGTTTTTGTAGATGTACTGCTCCACCGGCTCGGGCAAAAGATACTTTATACTTCTATTTTCTTTAATTCTTTCCCTGATTTCCGTACTGGAGATGGAAAGCAGGGGTATTTCCAGAGGGATAATGGCCTCCCTCATTTGTCGCGGCAGGAATTCAAGGCTCTGGGCGGCGTATCCCGGCCTGCTTACCGCCACTATGCTGCAAAGACCGGGAAGGGATTCGTACTCCTTCCAGGATGTTATACCCAGCACTGCGTCAAGTCCTGTAATAAAGTAAAATACTACCGCTCCGGGGGCGTAGGAGCGCCGCATCTCCCGGAGAGTGTCCACCGTGTGGCTTGGAGCCTTGCGGTCAATTTCAATCCGCGAGGGCGTAAACTTCGGGTTGGTCAGGGTTGTCAGCAGAGTCATGACGTACCTGTCCTCAGGAGAGGCTATCTTCCGTCCCCGCTTGTGGGCGGGGTCGCCGGAAGGGATAAATATAACCTCGTCCAGTCCCAGTGCCGAACGGCTTTCCTCCGCCGCCAGAAGGTGACCGAAGTGAATGGGATCGAAAGTCCCCCCCATGATACCTATCTTGGATGGTTTGCCGGCGGCGGCTGGATATGCTCTCATCGCATCTCTCTTTTATTCCATTACCCTGTCGGGTTCGAAATCGAATTCAAGGTCCCTGATGTAGACTTTATCCCCTTTTTGAGCGCCGTTTTCCTCGAGGAGCTCTTCAACCCGGAACCTCTTTAGCAAGCGGGCGAACCTCATAAGGGCGTCCTCATGATCGAAGTCGTAGCGCCTGAGTATCCTCTCCAGGCCTTCGTGCACCACCCTGTACTCCCCTTCGCCTACCTTAACAATAGTTACGGCCTCCCTGCCCCTCCGCCTCTGCAGCGCCACCGGTTCCGCCGGGGCAAGTCTTGTCTCGCCGGAGGGCCTTGGGTGTTCGCGGGCCAGGACAACAATAGCGTTAATCAGGTTTTCTATCCCCTCGCCCGTAACTGCGCTCACCGTAAAATAGGGAATGCCCTTTTCCTCCATGAAAGCCCTTACCTTTTCGTCCGTCTCCGCAGTACCGGGAAGGTCAATCTTGTTCCCGGCCGCAACGCTGGGGCGGGAAACAAGGTCGTCCCTTTCGTCGCCCGGAAGACGGGCGCCCGCCATGGAGTTGTACGCTCTGAATTCCTCTCTGACAATCCTCCACTGGTCCAGGACTTCCTCCGGTCCTCCCGATGCCAGGTCCAGGACGTAGATTAAAAACCTCGTTCTCTCAATATGCCTCAGGAAATAGATCCCCAGCCCTTTATTGTCGCTGGCGCCCTCAATCAGGCCGGGCACGTCGGCAATAACAATTTTCTGGTCGTCTACCGCCAGTACGCCCAGGTTTGGAGAAAGGGTGGTAAAGGGGTATCCTGCGATCTTGGGCCTGGCTGAGGAGATAGCCGCAAGCAGGCTTGACTTTCCCGCGTTTGGAAAACCGACCAGCCCCACGTCGGCAATGAGCTTAAGTTCGAGGAGAACATGTCTTTCCTCCCCCGGGTCTCCCTTCTCGGCGAAACGGGGGGTTTTTCTCACGGAGTTGGCAAAGCGGGCGTTTCCCCTTCCTCCTCTGCCGCCCCTGGCAATAACCGCCCGTTCCCCCGGTTCAACCAGGTCCGCCAGGATCTCCCCCGAGTCATCGTCGTAAACTATGGTACCGCAGGGAACCTGGATTACCCTGTCCGTTCCCGCAGCCCCGGTCTTAAGGCTGCCTTTGCCGTGTTCGCCGTGTCCGGCCGTAAATTTCTTTTTATAGACGAAATCCGCCAAAGTAAGGGCGCCCGACGCCGCTTCAAGAATTATGTCGCCGCCCCTGCCGCCGTCGGCGCCGTCGGGGCCGCCCTTGGGGACAAATTTTTCTCTTCTGAAGCTGAGGCAGCCGTTGCCGCCCCTACCTCCTACTACATGTATCCTTGTGAAATCAACAAATTTCATATTATCACCGGTTAAAGCCCAATTTAAATTTTGCCCCAAACAATAAAAGGCCCCCTAACCCCTCCGCAGTCCGGATAGCCGGCTTGGCGGACAGTTGCGAAGGCCCTTTTGGCGGAATTATGGTTGAGAAACGGTTGTTATTCAGCCTGTTCAAGTACGACGGAAACTACCTTGCGGCCGCCCCTTGTCTCGTAGTTTACTCTTCCCTCGCTCTTTGCGAAGAGGGTGTAGTCTTTGCCCATACCTACGTTCCGTCCCGGGTGGATTGAAGTCCCCCGCTGGCGGACAAGAATGTTTCCGGCTTTAACCGCCTGGCCCGCGTAAATTTTTACTCCAAGGCGCTTTCCGATGCTGTCTCTTCCGTTTGTGCTGCTTCCCTGCCCCTTCTTGTGGGCAAAGAACTGCAGGTCAAAATTCCATTTCATTTAGCGGCACCTCCAAAATTCTTACATGACCGGGATAAGCCCGGGCAATCTCTTTTAAAGAACCTACGACTGTATCTGCCAGTACCAGGGCGGCTTCGTCCTTGCAGCTGCGCCAGTCCAGGGTAATGCGGGTTTTTTCCCGGTCAGTTTCGCACCTTAAATCCTCTCTCTTCAGCACCTCGATGAAGCCGTAATGAAGAGCCTGGACAAGGGTTGAAACAGCGGCGCATACAACGTCCGACCCGCTCTCAGAGAATCCCGTGTGGCCTGCTGCCGAAAGGGCGGCGTACCGACCTTCAGAGAGGCCAACGGAGACCTCGGTCATGGTTACTCCCCGGGGTTGATGGAATCGATGCGGACTTCAGTAAAACGCTGCCTGTGGCCCCGCATTTTGCGGTAGTTCTTCTTGCTCTTGAATTTGAACACCAGGATTTTTTTGTCCTTGCCGTTCGCTACCACCGAAGCGGTCACCGAAGCCCCGGACACGTGCGGCGTTCCCACCGAGAGGCCGTCGTCCTTTCCTACGAGGAGCACCCTGTCAAAAACAACGGACTCCCCTTCTTCCATGCCGAGGGACTCAACTTTAACGAAGTCCCCCTCCCGGACACGGTACTGCTTGCCTCCCGCTTCTACTATTGCGTACATACCCTTCCTCCTCCCGCCGGAACCCAGGCACCCTAAGGGGCTTTAAAAAACCCGGTCCGAGCGATAAATATATCTAACCGAAACATTATACGCAGGGGACCTGAGAAAGTCAATTTACACCGCCGCCCCGTCTTTCGGACAGGAGGATCCTGGCGTGTTCCACAGCCTCCGAAAGGCTTGAGTCCCCCGACAGCATCCGGGCGATCTCCCTGATCCTCTGCTCTTCGTTAAGTCTTTCGGCCTTAACGGAATCTCCTTTTTTGGAGACCATAAAGTGGTGGTCCGCCAGGGCGGCGATGGTCCCTTCATGGGTAACCAGGATTACCTGGCATCTGCGGGACAGATCAAGAAGTTTATAGCCTGTCAGGACTGCCGCCTTGCCGCCAAGGCCGGCTTCCACTTCGTCAAAGATAAGTGTGGGAGGAAGGCTTTCTTCCGGCAGGGAGAGTTGAAGGGCCAGCAGTATGCGGCTGAGCTCCCCTCCGGAGGCCGTCTTGCTTACCGCCGTCCCTTCCCTGTCGCCAGATGAAAGGATAAAGGAAACATCGTCGGCTCCCGTGCTTCTTATTTTTTCAAGCTCCTCCAGGCGGACTGAAAACCGGCTCTCCACCATGGCGAGGTCAGTAAGGTGACGGTTCACTTCTTTTTCGAGTTTCCGGGCTGTTTCGGTCCTTACCTCCCGCAGCTCTACGGCCAGCCGGGCGGCTTCCTTCCTGAGAATCCGTCCCTTTTCGGCAAGGCCTGCGGAGATTTTTTCCTGCTCCCGGAGCCACTTGGAGGCCTCCGCCGCCTCACTGCACCAGTCAAGGAATTCACGGGCTGTTTTTGTTCCGGTGGAACGCTTCATTTTCCTCAGGAGGCCTATCTTTTTTTCAAGCAGCTCTCCTTCGCGCTCCAATTCTTCAGGGGATACGCCCAGTACATGGCTTCCCGCCTCTTTAACAAAAATTTGGAGCTTCTCGAGGCCCTCGTTAAGAAGGGCGGATAATGAACCGTCCTCAGGGTTAAGATTTTTTAGCAGCTCAAGTCCGGCGGCCTCCAGAGAGTCTAGGAGGCCCCGGCCCGCCGCGCCTCCCGTAATCTGGAGCAGATTATCCCGCATAGCGCCCAGGGTTTTCGCCCTGGCCGAAGTTTTTTCCGCCTCCGCCTCCCATGCTTCTTCGCAGTGGGGCGTGATTTTAAGTCCTTTTGCCGCCGCAAGAATGGAGTCCCCGTCCTGGAAACGGGTCCTGAGGTCAGCTTCCCTGGCCCTGGCCGCCCTGAGAGATCTTTCACACTCCACCGCCTCCGAAAAAGCTTCTCCCAAAGCTTTTTTCAATGCCCTGGCCCTCTCGCCTCCGCAAAAGTCGAGGAGTTCCATCTGCCGCACGGGGTCGAGAAGCTCTATCTGGGCAAACTGGCTCTGAATTCTCATCTGTTCGTTCATTGCGGCCGCAAAGACGGACAGGGGGACGGCCCTGCCCTGGAAGTAGGTGCGGTTTCTGCCGCTTCGGGAGAGGGTCCTTCTTGCGTAGAGAACGTTCTCATCGCCGGGGTCGATGAACTCGGTAGCCGGATTTTCTTTTTTTATTCCGGCCATCACCGCCTCCACAGCGCCTTCTTCCTCTCCGTTTTTAAGAAAAGCCGTCTGGCTTCTTTTTCCGCCGAGAAGTTCGAGCGAACGGACCAGGCTGCTCTTGCCTGCGCCGCTTTCACCGGTGATGACCGTAAGTCCTTTTTCAAATTTTAATGTAGCGGACGCGACTCCGCCGACGTTTTTTATAGATACTTCCTCGATCAACGGGAAGTCACTCCCTTTCGTAGGTGACGATTCCCTTTCCCCACTGGAGTTTCTCCTGGAGAAGATCAAGGTAGTTTCGGGACGGAAGGTTGACTACGTTTACCGCCATATCACTGTTGAGCGAGATGCGAATACTGTCGCCGGGCAATATTTCGTACCCGAGCTGTCCGTCCTGGGTCAGGAGAAGATCCCTGTGATAGCCCTTGGGCGTCAGCGTGATGACGTCATTTTCCCCGGCAAGGACGGGCCTGCTGTAAAGGGTGTGGGCGCAGATGGGTATTATGACCATGCAGGGTATATGGGGAGGCACGATAGGGCCGCCGGCCGACAGGGCGTAGGCCGTGGACCCGGTAGGCGTGGATACTATTATGCCGTCCGCAGGGATGGTGTTAAGGATTTTGCCGCAGATATCGACTTCAATGTGCATAACCCTGGCCATGGCGCCCTTTGCAAGAACAAGGTCATTGAGGGCGAAGAGGGTGTGGATGCTCTTGCCGTCCCTGTATATCTCCCCCTCCAGGACGCTGTGGGGCTGCAGGGTGTAATCTCCGGCGACAATGGCCTCCATGTCTTTTTCCGCTTCCTCGGCCTTGCCCGAGGCCAGGAAGCCCAGGTGACCGAGGTTTATGCCGTAGAGGGAGACAGGCGCGCCCATAACGTACCTGGCGGCCCGTAAAAAAGTGCCGTCGCCGCCTATGACTATGGCCACCGAGACGGTTCTTCGCCATTCGTCGTCGTCAATTCCCTGGATTCCAAGCACCGAGGCCTCGTGGGGCGGCAGGATAAAAGAGACCCCGGATGTCTTACCCCACTCCATAAGAAACCTGGCCATGGCCAGGGCGCCCGGTTTTCTTGTATTGACCAGCATTCCCATGCAGATGTCAGCCATTTAACGTCCTTCCTTCCGCAAAAAAACGAAATGCTTCTTCAACAGCCGCCTCCGGGTCCGGCCGCGCGCCCTCCCGGGCGCCGGCGGCGTGAAGAAGATATTCAATATTGCCCTCCGGCCCCCTTATGGGAGAGAAGGTTAACCCGGCCGGGAAAAAGCCGCCTTCTTCCTCCATAAAGTCCATTATCCCGCACAGGACGTCCAGGTGGTCTTCCTTTGACCTGACTACGCCCCCTTTTCCCACCCGACCCTTACCCACTTCAAACTGGGGTTTTACCAGGAGTACTGCTCTGCCGCAGGCCGGGAGAACCCGTCTTAGGGCGGGGATGATCAGTTTCAGCGAGATGAAGGAAACGTCCGCAACGGCTAGTTCCGGGGGGTCTTCAAAGTCGCCGGGCCCAAGATTGCGGGCGTTTGTGCGCTCCATTACCACGACCCTGCCGTCCTGCCTGAGGGACCATGCAAGCTGACCATAGCCTACGTCCACTGCGTAGACTTTCATGGCTCCCCGCTCCAGCAGCACGTGGGTAAATCCTCCCGCAGAGGCGCCCACGTCGACGCAGACAAGACCCCGGGGCGAAATGCCAAAGCTGTCGAGGCCCTTGAGCAGCTTAAGCGCTCCGCGGCTCGCCCAGTTTTCCCCTGCGTTTCTAACCTCCAGGGGCGCGTCCTCCGGAATCATGGTTCCGGCTTTATCGACTTTATGCCCCCCTGCGAAGACCTTCCCCGCAAGAATTAAGGCTCCGGCCCGGGTCCTGCTCTCTACAAGCCCCCTATAGACGAGCAGACTGTCTATTCGCTGTTTTTTGGGCCGGGACAAGGGCGCTCACTACTTTCTCGGGGGTGATCCCGCAATAAATTTCCTGTTCTTCAACTCTCCCCTGGGGAACGAAGATATCCGGGACTCCCAGGACCGTAACCGAAGGCCGATCCTCCTCGTCCAGTTCGCGGGCAAAGGCCGCAACGGCCTCCCCCGCCCCTCCTGCTGCATAACCGTCCTCTGCAATTACTATTTCGGAGTAAGGGGATAATATATCCTTAAGTTCTGTCTCGGGAAGGGGCTTGAGCCTGACGAGATCAATCACGGCAGGAAGGGGATGAATTCCTGCCATGGCGGCCCTCTCACGAGCTCTGATCATGAGTTCGACGGTACGGCCGTAGCCTATTAGGGCTTTTTCTTCACCATTTTTGATAATTTCAGGGCCGGGCATTATTCCGCAGGTTTCAGAGGGCAGATCACTTGTAATGCGGGCCGGAACCTTCCCCCTGGGGAAACGGATCATTACCGGGCCATTATGATCCGACGTAAAATTAAAAAGTTTAACCATGCTGTCCAGGTCTCGCGGGGCGGTCATCAAGAGGTTCGGAACCGGACGACACCATGAGATATCAAGAAGTCCCTGGTGGGTCTCCCCGTCCTCACCTACGAAGCCGGCCCTGTCCACCGCGAAGGTCACGGGCAGATTCTGCATACATACGTCGTGGACAAGCTGATCCATGGCTCTCTGCATAAAAGTGGAATAGATAAAGACAACGGGCTTCAGCCCTCCCGCCGCCATTCCGGCGGCCATAGTCACCATGTGTCCTTCGGCTATACCTACGTCGAAGAAACGGTCCGGGAAACAGCCGGCAAACTCTTCAAGCCTGCTTCCCGACTTCATGGCCGCAGTCAGGCACACGACCTTAGGGTCTTTTTTTGCCATTTCCAGGACAACTTCCGCGGCGGCGGAACTCCAGCTTTTCCCTGCAGCCCGGCCCGCCGGTTCTGCGGGAGAAAGGCCGTGGAATGCGGTGGGGTCTTTCTCCGCCTCTTCAAAACCTTTGCCCTTTACCGTCACAGCGTGGATCAGCACCGGGCCGTCGTATTTTTTTGCCAGCTCGAAGACGTGCTCCATCTCCTCCACATTATGGCCGTCGAAGGGGCCCCAGTAGTTTATGTCCATCTCGTCGAAGATGTTAATAGGCTTTACTATGGTCTTAATGTGATCCTTCACTTTGCCCAACACGTTTTCTATGGCCTGCCCCCTGGGCAGGGAAGCGCAGGAATCCTTTATGGCCTTTTTCAGCCAGTTATAAGCCGAGCTGGAACTGAGCCTCGCCAGGTGGGTGGCCATGCCTCCGACCCTGGGGCTGATGGACATGGCGTTGTCGTTAAGTATGTATATAACCCTGGTTCCCGACTCCCTGGTGTAGTTAAGGGCCTCAAAGGCAAGGCCGTTCAGCAGGGAGGCGTCGCCGATGACGGCAACTACATGTCGTTTCTCCCCAAGCACATCCCTGGCCTTGGCATATCCCAGGGCGGCCGAAAGGGAGGTGCTGCTGTGCCCCGTGTCGAAGTGGTCGAAGGGGCTCTCTCCCCGCTTGGGGAAGCCGCTCACTCCGCCCCACTGCCTGAGGGTGTGAAAGTTTTCAAGCCGTCCGGTGAGGAGTTTATAGGCGTAAGCCTGGTGTCCTACGTCGAAAATGACCCTGTCCGACGCCGGGTCGAAGGATCGGAGCAGGGAGATGGTAAGCTCCACTGCGCCCAGGGATGAAGCCAGATGCCCTCCGTTTTTCAGGGCAACAGAGGTTATCTTGTGCCTGAGTTCCGAGGCGAGGGTCTTAATCTCCCCGCCGGAAAGGTTTTTGATCTCCGAGTAGTCCTTAAGAGTTTTCAAAATTTTCATATCACATGGTCCGGTCCTGTAAGTAATCTGTTAGAAGGCGAAGGAAGGTAGTATCGCCCTTTACTCCTTCAAGGGCGTGGGCGGCCATGCCGCTTTCCCTTCCGGCCAGTTGTTTTGCGCCCTCCAGGCCCCAGACCGACGCAAAGGTCCGTTTATTCTGTTCCCTGTCCTTGCCGGGGGTTTTCCCCAGGGTCTCAGCCGGGGCGGTAACGTCAAGAATGTCGTCCACGACCTGGAAGGCGATTCCCAGGTGTTCCCCGTAGGTCTCCAGAGCGGAGAGCGAGCCGCCGTCCGCCCCCGCAATAATGGCGCCTGTTAGGACCGAAGCTTTTATCAGAACCGCCGTTTTCTGCTTTGCCACCTTCATTGGGAAGTCGGGGGAGTCCTCCATGCTTTCCGTGTCAATATCAAGCATTTGGCCGCCGCAGATCCCCGAGGGGCCAAGGGCCCGGGCCAGGGTCAGAAGGGCCCCGCACACCCTGTCGAAGGGTATTCCAAGGGCGGGCAGCGCCTCCAGGGGATGCTCAAAGGCAAGGGCCATAAGGGCGTCTCCTGCCAGGATGGCGGGACCTTCCCCGAAAAGCTTGTGGTTTGTGGGTTTACCCCTCCTGAGATCGTCATCGTCCATGGCGGGAAGATCGTCGTGAATTAGTGAAGCGGTGTGAATCATCTCCAGCGCCAGGGCCATGGGCATAATTTTTTCCCCTTCAAGGCCGAAAATTTCAGCTGACTTGATGCAAAGCGCAGGCCGCAGACGCTTTCCGCCGGCCTTCAGGGAGTAGTTCATGGCCTCCGCAAGTCGGGGAGGGACGTCCCCTGGCGGAAGGGCGCAAAATTTTTCCAGGCCCTCTTCAAAGAAATTTTTGGCCCTGTCGTACTCAAGCCTGAAATCTGCGGAGGACTTCATCAGCCCTCTCCTTCCGGGCCTGTCCCGGGAGTAAAGGGCGCCGTATCCCCTTCTGCAGTCAGGATAGAGACCTTCTGCCTTGCCGCTGCAAGGTAGGACTGGCACTCCCTTATGCCTGAAACGCCCTTTTCAAAAAGGGCGAGGGCTTCTTCAAGTGGAAGGGCCTCCCTTTCCAGTCGATTAACTATCTCTTCAACTTCTGTCATTTTTTCGCTGAATTTCATTTAATCTGTCCTCCCCGGCGGACGGACGGTCCGTTCAGGTTTGTTTTTCGCCTAAAGTATACCACTCTTGTCCATGCCCTGAGGCCGGGGTCGAAATTTTTATTCCACCGTCCCGGGCGTCTTTGTTTAAACCGGGAAAGCCGGCTTTGGGGAAAAAATTTGCTACCGGGCCGTCTCTGTGATAAAATTCTTCCGCTTGACTTAAGTCTTGATTGAACTATATCGCAACAAGGGGGCGAAAACATGGCCAAGGTATGCGAATGCTGCGGAAGGGGCCCTGCGACGGGAAACTCCGTAAGCCATTCCAATCGTCACACCCGCAGACGCTGGAATATTAACCTGCAGAACGTCAAGGCAGACGTGGGCGGCGGCGAGTCTCTAAGAATGAGGATATGCACCCGCTGCCTCAAGTCCGGAAGAGTGAAGAGGGCTGTTTAACCGAAGCCTGTTTCACGCGGTTCCGACGTAAACGCCCAGGATCCCTTTTTTCAAAGAGATTCTGGGCTTTTTGCCGTCCAGAAAGCGGTTGCTAACCGCAAAGGGCCTATGGGGCGACAGGGTCTCCCCCGACAGGGTCCATCTGGCGCCCTCCAGCGTTACGCCCCTGCAATCCCCTCCCAGAGGAATAAGAGAAAGAACATCGTAAAGGCCCGACCCTCCGTCGATCTCCCAGGTCTCGCCCCCCAAGAGCAGAAAAAGGGTTTCGGAATGGTCGGCAAATGCAAGGACTCTTGTGCCCTTCTTTAAAGCCCAAAGGGCCGAGTTTACTGCCGACCAGAGGTGGTCAAACCGGCCCCCCCAGCATCCCGACACTATTACATGCCTTCTGCCGGTCTCTCCCGCCCTGAAGAGGGCCAGCTGCAGATCTGTGTAGTCCTTGTCCGCCGGAAAGACTTCAACCTCGGTCTTTCTTGACAGGGCCTCCTCCCAGAGGGAAGGGGGGGCGCTGTCGCCGTCACCGACCAGCCTTGACGGCCAAAAACCCGCCTTTACGCAGGGGGCCAGGCCCGAGTCGGCGCACCACAACTCTCTGCCGTGGAGAAACTCTTTAAGCCAGGAGGCAAGCGGGGGCCGTCCGCCCGCCACTATCGCCAGGGGGGAGGTGAAATTAACCGTAGTCCGTGCCGCTAAGCCGGGCAGAAGAATTTCCCCCATTTCAGTAGTCATGGCCCGAGGCGCTCCTTAGCATTTCCCTAGCCCTCTCCTCGTCCACCATAATCTCTCTGGGTTTGGAGCCCTCCGGGGGGCCGACTATACCTATCTGCTCCATGGTGTCGATAAGCCGGGCCGCCCTGGTAAAGCCGACCCTGAGCTGTCTTTGCAGCCTGCTTGCCGACGCTATGCCCGTGTCCAGAACTATTTCAACAGCCTCCTCAAGGAGAGGATCGTCGGCAAAGGAGGGGTCGGCGGCGGCGCCCCCTCCTTCGCCCTGGTCCTCTATATCCACGTACTCAGGGTCCCCGAAGACATTTCTTAAATAGTCTATTATTTCGAGGCTCTTGCCTTCGTCGATAAAGGGCGCCTGGACCCGGAGCGGCCTGGGGTATTTGGAGCTTACAAAGAGCATGTCCCCCTTCCCCAGAAGCCTTTCGGCCCCGGAAATGTCAATGATGGTCCGGGAGTCGGTCTGGGACGGAAGGGTAAAAGCCACCCTGGCGGGGATATTGGCTTTTATCAGCCCTGTGATTACATTTACAGACGGGCGCTGGGTGGCCAGGATGAGGTGAATTCCCGTGGCCCTGGCCATCTGGGCCAGTCTGCAAATATAGTCCTCCACGTCCTTTTGCGCAGTGAACATAAGGTCGGCCAGCTCGTCCACCACTATGACAATGTGGGGAAGTTTTGCCTTGGGGAGAACTGCCTGGTTATAGGATTTCAGGTTTCTTACCCTGGCCCTGGCAAAAATCTCGTACCGCTGCTCCATCTCCCTGACAGCCCAGGCCAGGGCCTGAACCGCTTTTTTGGGGGACACCACCGGCTTTGCCAGCACGTGGGGGAGGTTTTCGTAGATGCTTAGCTCCACCCTCTTGGGGTCAATGAGGATGAGTCGGAGTTCCTCCGGCGTCCTGTAGCAGCAGAGGCCGGTTATGCAGCTGGTAATAAAGACGCTCTTTCCGGACCCCGTGGTGCCCGCAACGAGCATGTGAGGCAGCCCTTCCAGCCCTACAGTCAGCGGCCTGGAGTCGACCCGTACTCCCATGGGAAGGGGCAGGTCGTACTCGTTTTCGAGGAAGGGCTGGGATTCCAGTACGGTACGGATGGATATGCCCCGCCTCCTGGGATTGGGAATCTCAACACCGACGTAGGGCTTTCCCGGTATGGGCGCCTCAACCCGGAGGGAAGGCACCGTCAGGGCCACCGCCAGGTCGTTGCTCAGGCCCGCTACCTTGCTGACCTTGATCCCCGGCGCAAGCTGAATCTGAAACTGGATGACCGTGGGGCCTATTACCACGTCGGCCATCTCCGCGCCCACTCCGAAATCGGCCAGGGTGGAAATTATGGATGCCGCCTGCTCGCTCACCGTCTCATTATCGCCGGGGGTCTCAAGCTGCTGCTTCGGGCCGAAGATGTCGGGCGGGGGCGGGAAGGCGCCCCTCCGCACTTTCTCCTCCGTGCCGTCCAGCTCGTTAAATTCGATTTCAGGGAGGGCGTGGGGGTCCCCTTCCTCCTCCGCCTCCGGCGAAAGAGGGTAGATGATGGAAGGAACGGCATGAGCTGAACGGTCCGGTTCGGGCCGCGGGAACTCCCGCTCTTCTTCCTCTGCAATTTCCGGCTCCGGCTGAGCCTCTTCAGGGTCGGGCAAAAAGAAGTCGTCGAAATCTCCTGGCGTCTCTTCATTGATGGCACAAGCAGCATCTTCGGCAGGTTCTTCAACGAAACCTTCATTAATTCCGCTTGGAAAATCTTCCAAAACGCCCTCTGAAACGTCCTCTGAAACATCTTCGGGAGTTTCCCGGGAGGCCTCCTCCGATGGGTCGTCAGGGTCTTCTTCTATTCCCTGCCGTAACGGCTCTCCGCCGGGCGCCACGGCGCCGGGTATGCGGGCCGGGGGGGCCTCCGGATAGGGCATCCGCTTCCATCTTTCGTCGGCGACCGTCTTTATTACTGCGGAGATTTTTCGTATTACCGCCGCAGGCTGGAAGAAGCCGTATAGGCTGGCTGAAATAACAAGAAGCGCGGTGGTAAGGAGCAGGGTACCCATAAGGCCGATATTTCTTGTGAAGAATATGGCAAGGCCGTCGCCTAGATAGCCGGGCGATAGCACTGCCGCCGACTGGAAGACCGAGGCCATTTTAAAAAGCCCAAGCAGAAAGGCGGAACAGCAAAACAGCAGGGCGGTCCCCAGAAATTGCCTGATTACCCCCTTGGCGCCCGTTTTAAGCAGGTAGGACACGCACAGGTACCCCCCGAAGAGGACGGGCAGGACAATCGCCCCGCCCCAGTTCCTGAGCAGCGAGAAGCGGATTCTCTCGCCCCATGCGCCGGTTCTGAAGGAGAACAGGGAGGCCAGGGTATAAACGAGGAATGCCAGGAGGAGGAATACGAAAACCTCAACCCAAAGGGAGAGGATGCCCGATCCCTTTTTCTTTCTCCTGCTTCTTCCGGTTTTCTGGTTCCTGACGTCTTTTTTCCCGAAAATAGCCATGTCAGGCTCCGGCGCCTCCGATAACCATGGAGCCTATCAGCAGGGTGGGCTGTCCGTCGGAGACGGGCACAGACTGGCCCGATTTCCCGCAAATGCCGGGAAGGAAGTGGAGATCAGCTCCCACGGCCTTTATGTCGAAAAGGGCGTCGGGTCCGTTGCCCGTCAGAAGGGCGCCCCGTACCGGATGGGCAATCCGGCCGTCCTTTACAAGGTAGCCCTCCGTTACCTGGAAGACAAAATCCCCCGAGGTGGGGTCTACCTCCCCTCCGCCCATCTTTTTTACAAAAAGCCCTTTTTTCATCCCTCTGAGCATCTCCTCCGGGGACGAGTCTCCCGGTTCGATGTAGGTGTTGGTCATCCTTGGCTGGGGCGTAGAACGGTACGAGCTTCGCCTTCCGTTTCCAGTCAGCGCCAGGCTGCCTTTCCTGGCCGAGATCCAGTCCGTCAGGTAGCCCTTAAGGACGCCCCTTTCAATAAGGATATTCCTCCTGCAGGGGGTTCCCTCGTCATCGCAGACGCCGCTTCCCAGAAGGCCGGGGAGGGAGCCGTCGTCCACCAGTGTGACCAGCGGGCTTGCAGCCGCCTTTCCTATTTTGTTCCTGTACACGGAGAAATCCTTTTGGACAATGTCGGCTTCCAGGCCGTGGCCGCAGGCTTCGTGGACCATGGTCCCCCCTGCTTCCCCCGAAAGCAGGACGGACATGGCCCCGGCCGGGCACAGTGGCGCATCCAGCATTAGAAGCGCTCTCTTCAGGGCTGCTTCCGCGACTTTAATCGGCGATATCTTTTGAAAAAATTCGCCGCTGTCCGCAGAAAGGGCTTCGGATTCATACCCTGTCTGAAAAACTCCGTCCTTTTCCACCACTACCTCGACGCCGAAGAGGGTGTATTCGCGTCTGTCACCGGAGAAAATGCCGTCGCTGTTGTAGACTGCAAAGTTTTTGCAGGCGGTCTGGAGGCTCATGGATACCTGTTTTACCCTGGATGAACTTTTACGGACAAGAGCGTCGGCCTCCCTGAAAAAGGAGACATCGGGGGGCTCGGGAAATCTGCCCCGCTCCAGGGCTCTTCCCTCTGCGGCAGTACCTTTAAAAGCAAGGCCGTTGCTGAGGGCCGCCCTTTCAAGGCTTGAGACGGCGGCTTCCAGGTTCACTCCAGGGGTATGGACGTGGGATGTGGATTCCCCCCGGATAACTCTGACGCCCGTTCCCTCGACCCCCGAGGAGGAAACTTCCTCCAGGGCGCCGTCTTCGTAGGAAAAGGAGTGGGACGAAGATGTTTCAAAATAGATATCGGTGAAATCAGCGCCCGAGGCGCGGAGATCCTGAAGGTTTTTTTCCAGTCTTGCGTCTATGTTCATGGCTGTTATGGTTCCTCCGGACTATTGGCTTTAAGAGAGCTTTCTTCGGGATGTTCTTCCCGGAGAATCTTTATTGGCCTCCCCTCTGATTTGAGGGCTTTTATCAATTCTAACACGGGAGACCGGTTCTCCCGCGGAAAGTAGAGGGATACCGTCGCATCTTCCCTGTCCCCCCGGTCATCCGTTTTAACGAAACTCAGGCCGTCGTACTCCGAGACGGTCCAGCTCAAAAGGAAGATGCCCTCAGCAGGCAAAGCCAGGATAAGCCTCCCCATGTCGGGCGCCATGTCGTCTCTGGCGGGGTTTTTCACTTCGACCTGGCCTTCCGGATATTTTTCTGGTGCCCTTTAAAGGTTTCGGAGAAAAGGTGCCTTCCGTCTTTATCCGCCACATAGTATAAATAGTCTGTATCGTCAGGTTCAAGGGCGGCAAGCCATGACTTCTCCGACGGTATGCAGATCGGGGCGGGAGGGATACCTGGAATTTTATAGGTATTATAGGGTGAGTCTATCTCCAGGTCTTTGTAGAGCACCCTTTTGAGGTCTTTCCCCTCTTTTTTCCAGGCGTAAACCACAGTGGCGTCTATCTGCAGGGGCATTTTTTTCTCCCGCCTGTTTTTAATTACCCCGGCCACCAGGGGACGTTCGCTGTCCCACAGGACCTCCCTTTCGATCAGGGAGGCCTCAACGGCCGTCTCCAGAAGGAATTCAGCCGTCCTTTTTTCTTCTTCTATATGTCTGCCAACCCTCTCCCACCACAGACGGGACGCCGCCTCCACCGTTTCCTTTCCGGTGAGTTCGGCAACATGAACGGTCTCTGGAAGGAGAAAGGCCAGCCTTCCCTCTGAGGAGCCGGGCAGGAAGTCCCGTAACTCCTTAGGGAAGAGGCCGTCCTCAGATAGAAGGACCTCCGTCTCTTCTGAGGTAAGGGCAGGGGAAAAGAGGCCCGGGAAGGAGAAGATGTCCGTTCCCGGCACGATTGTTACCGACGCAACAGAGGGCTCGGCCCTCTCAAGCTGCCTTGCCGCCTCCCAGGGAGAGCCGGGCTTTATCCTGTAAAGACCGGGTTTGAGTCTGCGGTCTATGCCGAACCTGGTCATCCACCGGGCAAGATGGCGGGCTCCCCCGCCCTTCAGCACTCCGGCGGCCTCAAAGGCCTTTGCCGCTTCAGCGGCGCTGATTCCCGATCTGACCAGTACCGGCACAGGCTCTCCCGAGCCGCGGGGCAGATATTCGTGCCACCATGAGGCAGGTAAATAAACTGTCCGGTAAGCAAACCATGAAGCGCCCGCTCCAAGGATGAGCAGCAGCGCGAGGATTAGTCGTTTTTTCATTAATCTTCGTTCTCCGGCTGATTCATGACAATATCGGAGGGTGCGCCGCAGGTCGTGCACTGCCCCCGGGAGTCAAGCCCCTGTATTTTGACAGAGTAGTTTTTCCGGGATACAAGGATCGACCCGCAGGAGAGACACCTGGTGTCGCTCTCCTTTCCTACGTTGCCCAAATATACGCGGGACAGGCGATCCCCGGCTACGGCCGCAAATTCGTCCAAAAGGGGCGGGGGCGTCGCCGGCGCGGTCCAGCTCCTGGACGGAAAGTACCGGGAGATGTGCAAAACAGGTTGAGGTTTCAGGGAGCCCAGCCAGCCGGTCATGGCTTTGAAAGCCTCCCGGTCGTCGTTAATTCCGGGGACAAGAAGGAAAGTTGTCTCCACGTGGACTCCCGCTCCGGTCAGCGTTTTAATGGCGTTCTTTGCCGCTTCCAGGCTGCCGCCCATCAGCTTGTAGGCCGCCTCTGTATAGGCCTTTAGATCGATATTGGCCGCCGCAATGAAGGGGGCAAGCTCCTCCAGAGGTTTCGGATTTATCTGCCCGTTACTCACTATAACTGCCGCCAGTCCCTGCTCTTTTAAGGCTCTTGAGGCTTCAAGGACGAACTCGTACCATACAAGGGGTTCGTTGTAGGTAAAGGCTGCGGAGGTTACATTATTTTTAAGGGCCATCCGGGGAACGTCCCCGGGCCTTACAGGCGTGAGGGCGACGTCTTCCTCCCAGCAGGCGATAACCCAGTTCTGGCAGAAGGGACAGTCCATTGAACAGCCGACTGTCCCCAGGGAGAGAATGGTCTCCCCCGGGCGCCAGTGGTAAAGGGGCTTTTTTTCCACCGGGTCCAGGGCGACTGAGGATACAAAGCCGTAATTGAAGGAGACCAGACCTCTGCCGGGTTCGTGCTTCCTGGCCCTGCACTTTCCCTTCTCGCCTGGCGCTAAGAGGCAACTGTGGGGACAGAGCAGGCAGCGGACCTTCTCCCCCTCCTGCCTCTGCCAGAGGGCTGTTTTGGATGTAGAGTTCATGATCAGGCGAGCTCCTCTATCCGTTTTACGGTAAACCGGCTGATGGAGGCGCCATCGGGGCTTGGGAGGCCTGCTTTCCGGGCGGCGATCCCCGTCTGGGCTTCGACCGTATCCACGCCGTCCAGGTCGGGCAGCAGGACGCCCCTGGCGCCCCCTTTTTCAACTATTACGCCGTATTTTTTGGGGTCGAGGAAGCTTGAGTCGGGGACAGCTTCCGGAGTTGAGAGTACGTCCACGGAAATTGAAAGATCCTTCAATTCCCCCTCTTTGAGGGGCGGGAATCTGGGATCGTCCAGGGCGGCGCTCAGGGCGTTTTCACCAATTTCTTCCGCCAGCGAGTCCTTGCGGGGGCTTAAAGTTCCGATACAACCCCGGAGAATGCCCTTCTTTTTAAGGGTGACAAAGCAGGCTGCCTTGCCGTCCAGTTCGGGAAATTTTCTGGCGGCTGCGGCCCTGCCTTTGGCTCTGCCGACGCCCTCCCGGAAGTAAATTTCCAGAGTCTCCCGGGCGAGGTCCGCAGCGGCGTGCAGGGGAGCATAAGCAGTAGCGTAACCCACTCCGAAGGGCGCCTCGTAGGACAGGAAGCGGACCTTTCTCCTTTGAGCCATTCCTAAAAACACCAGGGCAGAACGGAGGCCGCACTCCCCCGCCTGTTTTACCCTTTCGGGATCGAGGCTGAGCAGGGTGGACGGATCGTTTTCGCGGAGGGCTTCCTCAACCATGCTGTCGAAGAGGGCGCCTACGGGGGAATAGCCCGCCGGGGCGTCGCTGGTCACCCTGTGGGAGAGATCTCCGCTGGCCAGTAGACCCCAAGTGTCTTCACCGGTTTTTATCTCCGCAAGGCGACGTCCGAGACGGAAAGCTTCATCCAGGGAGAGTCCAATGGGGTTTGCAAGAATTATTCGCGGAAGCTTTTCCTCCTCCAGATCGCGGAAAAGGAAATATAGAGGTACCAGGGCGCCGTGATCGAGAGGGACTATCCTGTCTCTTCCTGCATGGACGGGAAATTCTCCCCCCAGGTCCCGGGCCAGGATTAAGCCCTCTTCGGGAGCTCCGGGGAAGGCGAGGCGCACCGATGACGCGCCGAAAGCGCCAAAATCCCCCCTGTAGCTTTCAGCAAGCGAAAAAGTAATCCCTCCCCCGAAGGGACTGTGGGGAGATAGTATTAAAAGGACGGAGGGTGGGGTTTTCCCGAGGATACCGCCCAGTCTTCTCATGGCATCAAGCGACTTCCCTGATTCCATCTCCCTTCCTCCGCCCACTTCAGGCAGGAGGATGGGGGGATGGGGCGTAAAACACTCCCATGTCCACATATTTTTCACCTCTCTTACGTAACAAACATGGCGTCGCCGAATGAGAAGAAGCGGTATTTCATGGCGATCGCCTCCTTATAGGCGGCCATTAAAGGCCCGTATCCCGCAAAGGCCGCCGTCATCATGAGCAGCGAGCTTTTAGGAAGATGAAAGTTTGTTATAAGGCCGTCGATTACTTTGAACTTATAACCGGGGTATATATAAAGTCCGGTGGTCTTTTCGCCCCAGTCCAGGGCGCCGTCCTCCCGGGCGAAGGACTCCAGGGTACGGGCGGAGGTGGTTCCCGCCGCAATAACCCTTCCTCCCGCCGCTTTTGTCTTAACTATTATATCCCTGGTGTTTTCGGGCAATGCGCAAAATTCCTCGTGGATCCTGTGGGCCCTTAAGTCGGCGCATTTTACCGGCCTGAAGGTACCAAGGCCGACATGGAGAGTAAGCCTCGCAGTTCGGACTCCCCTCTCCGTTTGGAGCCTCTCCAGCAAAGACTCAGTAAAGTGGAGGCTTGCCGTGGGCGCCGCCGAGGATCCGTCATTTTTTGCGAAGACCGTCTGGTAGGAGGATCCGGGCGCTGAAGACCTGGTGATGTAAGGGGGGAGGGGGGTCTCGCCTATCCGCTCCAACAGCGGCAGAACGTCTATTCCCGCCGGAAATGAAACAACTCTCACCCCTTCGTCCAGGCGTCTCCCCGCCAGGACCTCGGTCCCGTCCTCAAGGCTTATTCTGGTCCCGGGAGGTATTTTTCTTCCAGGCCTTACCAGGGCTTCCCACTTGGAAAAACCGGAATCAAGAGCTTTAAGAAGAAGGATTTCTGCCCTTCCCCCACCGGGGACTTTCCGGCCAAAAAGCCTGGCAGGGATAACCCTGGTGTCGTTTAAAACAAGAAGGTCGCCTTCTTTAAGAAATTCCCCCAGGGAGCTGAAGACCGAATGAGTAATTCCGCCGCCCTGCCGGGAGAGAACCAGCAGCCGCGAGGAGTCTCTGGGGTCGGCAGGGTTTTGGGCGATGAGTTCCTCCGGCAGAGAGTAGTCATAAAGGTCCGTTTCGAAAAGGTTCAAAGGTTTTACCACCTACATCTTGCCTATAGTTACCCCCGGAAAGTAGTGAAGGATTATTTTTTTATAATCCCACCCCTGCTCGGCCAGAGTCTTGGTCCCCCACTGGGAGAGTCCGACACCGTGGCCCCAGCCCTTCCCCCTGAATACTATCCCGCCTGAAGCAGACGCCGCCGTGGATGAAGGAGGTGGAGTGTCGGCGGGCCTTCTGGTTCTTAGCGCGCGAATGAGATATCCTTTTCTCTTATTCGGGTTCATTAGCATATCCATTAGCTCTTCTCCGTTGAAGACTCCCTGTTCCGTAAGGGCGGTGAGCTGTCTTTCTTCCGCTGTTGTCATAGGAGTATCGGAGGTGGGCACATCCTTGACGGCCCCTGTCGCCGGATACGAGGCGGCAACCGGGAGAGGGGTGGCAACGGGCGCCCGTCCGGCCGCTCCCGCTGAATCGATAGAGAAAAAAGTACTCTTTATCACAGTACTCCCTGCTGCCATTCTGAAGGCGTGGCTTTTTACAGTCTTCGTTCCTCCGGAGCCGATAGCTATAAGCGTGGTGGGCCTTCCGAAGGAGTCTTTATCGCCGATTTTAAGCTCTCTGAGGGTACCCACGTCTGCGCCTGCCTGTTTAAGGGCGCTTTCTACCTGGGAGGCGGAAAGCCTTACCTCCCAGTTCGCGTTGGGCGAGGAGGACGGAAAGGGCTCTTTAACGCCCTTAAGGTAGGGCATGACGCCTCCCCAAACCGCTGCGACGTCCGCAGTGCTTCCCCCGCTGTCGGAGTGAAAGGGGGTAAAGGCCAGATCTTTGCCGTGACGGACTACAACTCCCCTGGTCGCGTTTATGGCCTGGTCGGACCTTTTGTCCTCGGCGTTAATACCCCTGTACACCTGGGACATGACCGAGTCCTGAAGATCGTACCCGTTTCTGCCTTTATTCTGGAGAACGCTCCTCAGCGCGTAGGTTCTGGATACGATGGCCTGCGCCTTTACAGCCTCCGGGTGCCACTTGGGGTCAATCTCCATTTTTATAACCCCCCGCAGGTAGTCTTCCAAGTCCAAAACATTTATCAGGGTAATACTGCCTCCGGCGTCAATTATCCTGAAATGTCCCCGGTAGCGCCTTCCATTAAATGCCAGGGGGGATTTTGAGGAGAGTGTAACGGGAAGGCGAAGAGTCCGCCCTCCGGCTGAGACGGAATTTTTTCCTGAAAACTTTATTTCGCAGGATTTTCCAAGATTAAAGCTTTTACCCGCGCCGTCCCTGGCGCCTATGGCCGAGGCGGAGGATACCGATACGGACGGACGGGAGATGGAAAGCCCTACCGAGACGTTCCGGGCGTCCGCCCTGAACGGAATTAAAACAAGCATAAGCAGGGTCAGAACCCGCAGCGTTAATTTGAATGGTTGAAGCATATAGGGGCCTCCGTTCAAGAATTATTTTATCCATTTCGACAGCAGGTTCGCCAATACGGTAAGAACCACGCTGATTATTATCATGGTAGTGACGGGAAAGAAAACGGTCAAGTTCTTTCTTGATATTACTATATCCCCGGGAAGCCTCCCGAGCATGGGGAAAAAACGCCCTCCCGCCCACAACAAAACTCCGGCGAGGGCAATTGCCGCGCCTGCCGCAACAAGGAACTTGCCAATGTTTTCCAAGGTTTATTCCTCCTCCGAAAATTGGAGCTGCCACTGAATCTGCATCTCCTCCGGGGGAGTCTTCCCGAGGTATTCCCAGGCCCGCCTGGTGGCCTTCCTTCCCCGGGGCGTTCTTTCGATAAACCCCTGCTGGATGAGATACGGCTCGTAAATATCCTCGATGGTCTGTGCCTCTTCGTTAAGGGCCGCCCCCAGGGTGGAGAGTCCTACCGGGCCTCCGTCGAAAAGTTCGACTATGACCTTGAGGATCCGCCTGTCCCATTCGTCCAGTCCGCCGGGGTCCAGACCTAGCATATCCAGGGCCGCCGATGCAAGAGCTCTGTTTATGGATGCCAGGGCTCTTACTTCTGCCACGTCCCTAACCCTCCTCAGAAGGCGCAGGGCAATTCTTGGAGTTCCCCTGGACCGGGCGGCTATTTCAAGGGCGGCGTCCTCCCCCACCGATATGCCGAGGACTCTGGCGCCCCTGGCAACAATGGAGCCGAGTTCTTCCTCGCTGTAAGGGGAGAGCTGCTCCACTATGCCGAACCTCGTCCGGAGGGGCGATGAAAGAAGGCCAAGCCTGGTGGTGGCCCCCACCAGGGTAAACCTTGGAAGGGAGAGGCAGATGTTGTTTGCCAGGGGGCCTTTGCCGACTATTATGTGAAGCGAAAAATCCTCCATTCCGGGGTAGAGAATCTCCTCCACGGTGGTGGGCAGCCGATGGATTTCGTCGATGAAGAGCACGTCGTAGGGCTCCAGGTTAGAGAGAATTGCCGCAAGGTCTCCCGTTTTTTCAAGGGCGGGGCCGGTGGTTACCCGCAGCTGGCCCCCCATCTCCTTTGCGATGATGCTCGCAAGAGTGGTCTTGCCAAGGCCCGGAGGGCCGTAAAACAGGCAGTGGTCCAGCGCTTCGTTCCTCCGCCTGGCCGCCCTGATGAAGATGGAAAGTTTTTCCTTGAGTTTTTCCTGGCCGACGAATTCCTGCAGGGACAAAGGGCGGAGAGAGGGTTCGTCTTCTTCTCTTCCGTCTGCCGGGTCGAGGAATCTCCGTTTATCCTCGGTCAAAGGGAATCACCTCAATTCCTCTTCAATTCTTTAAGGGCCATCCGGATAAGCTCCTCCGGACCGGAGTCTTCACTTAAGGCCCCGTCCGCCTTTAACTTTCTGAAAATTGCCGCCCCGTCTCCATGGGAGAAGCCCAGGGATCTAAGGGCCTCAAGGGCAATTTCCACGGCGCCAGGTTCGCCTGCGAGGGCTGCGAACACCCCTTCCTTTGTTTCAAAATGGCGCCTCATCTCGAAGCAGAGCCGCTCGGCGGTTTTTTTGCCCACGCCCGGAAGGGTGGAGAGGGAGTCCGTATCTGACGACATAATCCAGCCCGCCACTCTTTCTGCAGGCGCGGATTTAAGGATGTTCATGCCCATCCTGCCGCCAATGCCCTTGACCGTTATAAGTTTTAAGAAAAAGTCCCTTTCCCGTTCGTCGGCAAACCCGAATAGGGAGGCTCCTGCGTCGGAGTACTGAAGATAAACGACCATGGAGGCCCGCTCCCCTTCCCTGCACTGGGCGGCCGCCCGTCCCGTGCAGGCAAGCTCGAAGCCCAGACCGTTTACGTCCAGGACCACAATATTGTCCGATACGGATACGACATTACCTGAAAGAAAACGCAGCATCGGTTCCTCCCGCCCTCGCCCTTCTTCTGTTCTCCGCAAAGAGAAAAAAGCCCGCCGCCGCCGCAGCGAGGGCGTCCGCCGCGTCGTCCGGTTTAGGAAGCCGGTCAAGGTTCATTATACGGCTCACCATCTTCTGCACCTGCTCCTTTGGGGCCGTGCCATACCCGCAGACCGCCAGCTTTACCTGGGAAGGCTTCGGTTCCACCACCGGCAGCCCCCGTTGGGCGGCGAGGAGCAGAATTACTCCTCTGGCCTGCCAAACGTACTCGGCGGTGGTAATGTTTCTTCCGAAGAAAAGTTTTTCCACGGACATAAAATCAGGGGAGCAGAGCTCGATCTGCTCCCCTATCTTTTCGTAGATCATCTCCAGCCGAAGGGGAACGGGCGCCCCCGGAGGGGTTTCAACGCATCCGTAGGAGAGGGCGCGGAAAACGGCCCCCTCCCGGACTACTGAAGCAAAGCCCAGTCTGCCCAGGCCCGGATCGATTCCGATACATTTTTGCAACTTTTTCTTTCTATCCTTCCATGCTTTCCATGATTTCGTCCGGAATGTCAAAGTTTCCGTAGACATTCTGAGCATCGTCATGCTCTTCAAGGAGGTCCATTAGGCGAAGGACTTTACGGGCCGTTTCCGGGTCGGAAACCTCTACCGTGTTTTTGGGCGACATGGTGGTTTCGGCCCTCTCGACGGAGTAGCCGGCCGACTCCAGCGCCTCTTTTATCTCCTGGGCCATGGAGGGATCGGAGTAGATTTCAAAACCGTCGTCCATTTCCTCCAGGTCCTCGGCGCCCCCGTCAAGAGCGGCAGTCATAAGGGCCTCTTCGTCTATATCGGCGCCCTTTACCGAGATTATTCCTCTTCGTTCGAACATCCAGGCAACGCTGCCCGATTCGCCCAGGACTCCCCCGTTTCGGGAGAGCAGAGCCCGCATCTCCGAGGCGGTGCGGTTTCTGTTGTCAGTGAGGGCCTCTACCAGGATGGCCACTCCGCCCGGGCCGTAGACTTCGTAGGTTATTTCTTCGTACTGGGCGCCCTCTATCTCCCCCGTGCCCCTCTTGATGCCCCGCATGATGTTGTCGTTCGGCACGCTGGCGGCCCTGGCCCTGTCTATGGCGGCTTTTAGGCGTATGTTAAGGGCGGGGTCTCCTCCCCCCTCTTTTGCTGCAATTATTACGGCCTTTACCAGTTTTTGGAAAAGATTTCCTCTCTTGGCGTCCTGCGCCGCTTTTCTGTGTTTAATATTTGCCCATTTTGAATGTCCGGCCAAAAAGATCACCTCTTTAGTATTGAAATAAAAATATATTTAACAACGGCCTTTTACCGTCATAATAATCCTGCGACGGATACTGCGCAGCCTCCATGATATTTTAGCACAGGGTTACAGCCGGGCGGGGTTTAGGCAAGTGATTATCTTAAGAGGGGCGGCAAATTCTCCCGTTCAAGAAGGTACTCGGCGCCTCCGGGTACTTTACGGGAGGGCAGCTCCTCGCCCGAGGGTCCGAAGATGGACGGGGGCTCGGCGGCGGTAGTCAGGATAAAATAAATTTTGTTTTCCGCCGCCCTTGTCCGGGCGATGGCCCGCAAAACGTCCATCCTGCACGGTTCAGCCCGGCAATGCGCCACTACAACTTCCGCTCCGGCCCGGGAGAGGTTTTGAACGTGGTCAGCGCGCATCATGCCGCCCTCCGTAGCCCCGCCCCACAGAAACGGGCCCAGCAGGAACAGGGGGAAGGCCTGCGATCCTGCAGAGTCCTTGGTACCGTCCGTCCCCTTGAACCTGAACAGGACGTTTCCCCCGTCGTCAAGAAGGGCAGCGCAACAGTCCCCCTCCTCCGGGATTAAAAAAGCATTTGCTTTCCGCAGAAAAGCTTCCCCCGTCTTAACTCCCGGGGGAAGGACCGCGAAAAGGCTTTCCTCCTTGTCGTCGGCGCCCAAAGAGAGAGAGCTTTTTGTCTTTTCGCCCCTCAACCTGATAAAGAAGGGTTCGTTCAAAATAAATTCCCCCAAACTCTGAATCTGGGTTTATTATACTCCATGGAGAATTATGGACAGGAGGCGTTTTTATGGATCCGCTCGTTCGTTTCGGTGTTGCAGTACCCGCTTCCCTTTTGGCTGAGTTTGACCTTTACATCCAGGGCAAGGGGCTCCAGAACAGGTCCGAGGCCCTCAGACAGCTTATCAGGGAGAAGCTGTCCAGGGAGATCTGGTCCCGGGGGGAGGGCGCGGTTTTCGGCACCGTCACAATTATGTACGACCATCACGTAAAGGACGCGTCGTCATCCCTTACATCCCTGCAGCACGACTTCGTGGAGTCTATTATATGCACCACCCATGTGCACGTGGATCACGACCACTGCCTGGAGTGCATTGTGCTTAAAGGCAACGGCAGGACAATAAAAGAGTTTACCGACGCTCTGTCCGCCGTCAGAGGCATAAAGACCATCGATCTTTCCATATCGTCCATATTGTAAAAAAATGGGCGGCCGCCGGCCGCCCCTGGTTTAAACCCCTCAGGTGGAGCAGGAGCTTGCAGTACAGCTGCCGCACTTGCTCCTGGAGAGGCTCTCCCCTTCCAGCAGGATCAGGGTTTTGCCTCTGCATTCCGGGCAGCGAAGCGTTCTGTCTCTTTCTCCGAGGCGGAACTCTTCGCCGCAGGATGCGCAGCGGAAAAGCCGGGTGTTTTTCATTTTTTGCCTCCTATTGCAAAAAATTACTCTTAAAGGTACGCCGAATATTCGCGGTATTCGGACGCCCTGTCTTAAAAGTCCTCTTGAGCCGCCTGGAGCAGAAACTCCGCGGCCCTTTCCAGGGGAACCTCCCGTAAGACCCTGCCCTTTCGGAATATTACCGCGCCGCCCCGGGACCCGGCGATTCCGAAGTCGGCATCCCGGGCTTCTCCGGGGCCGTTTACCTCGCACCCCATAACCGCCACCGTCATGCCGTCGGGGAGATCTTCCAGGTGAGGCGAAACAAGGGCCGCTAGTCCCATTACGTCAATCCTCTTTCGGCCGCAAGTAGGACAGGAGATGAGCGCCCCTCCCCTGTGGCGGAGTTCAAGGGCTTTGAGCAGGGAGTAACCCGCCCGCACCTCCTCCTCCGGGGCTTCCGAGAGGCTGATTCTTATGGTGTCCCCTATTCCCTGGGCCAGCAGCAGGGCCAGCCCGGACGCGCTTTTTATCAGGCCGTCCCTTCCAAACCCCGATTCAGTAATGCCGATATGGAAGGGCAGGTCAGGATATTTGAGGGCAAGCAGGGAGTTGGCTCGCACAGTCTCCGGCGCCGAAGTGGACTTGGCAGAAAGTATTACATCGTCAAAGCCCTGGTCCAGTAAAATTTTAAGCTGTTCCTCCGCGGCTGCGGCCAGTGCGTCCGATCTGACGCCCCCCGCCCTTTTTAACTGGGCCGAGTTAAGGGAGCCGCTGTTTGCGCCTATTCTGATTACCGCCCTTCTCTCCCTGGCGCAGGCCACCACGTCTGCAATCCCCCGTGCCATGTTGCCGGGGTTTATTCTTATGGACGGAACTCCTGCCTCAAGCGCCGCCACGGCAAGGGATGCGTCAAAATGAATATCCGCCATGAGGGGGATGGGTGAGTTCTTTGCAAGCCAGGCCAGGTCTTCCGTCAGTGTGACCGAAGGAAAAGCGGCCCTGACCAGTTCGCAGCCAAGTTTTGCCAGGTAGGCGCACTGCTCGTAACACTTTTCTTTGTCTGAAAGGGGGATTTTCAGCATACTCTCCACTCTTACCGGGTTACCGCCCCCTATTTTAAGCCCGCCGATCTCTACTGCTTTTGTCATGGCCTAGCTCCAGAAGATTCGCACTAAATCCTGCCAGGTTACGTATAGGATGAGGGCTATCAGGAGGAAAAACCCGGTCATGTGGATGTAATTTTCCGTTTTGGGCGGCAACCTTCTCCTTAACAAAATCTCTCCGGCGGTAAAGAAGAGGCGCCCTCCGTCCAGGGCCGGGAAGGGGAAGAGGTTTATCAGCCCCAGGTTAAGGTTTATCAGCGAGAGGAAGGAGAGGAAGGTCCAAAGTCCTCCTCTTGCCGCCTCTCCCGCCAGGGATGCGATACCTACAGGGCCGGTGACGTCCATTTTTTCCCTGCCCGTTATCCACCGGACAATTCCTGAAGTCATTTCCACGCTCATTTTTACCGTATAAGAGAGGGCCGAGGAAAAGGCCTCCCTCCAGGAGTACTTTTTAAATCCCGGCCTTATCACGAAGAGGGGTATACCCTGGTCGTTTTTCCTGATAGCGGCCGTTATTGAAATGGTCTCCTCTCCCCGCTGTACGGAAAAGAGAACGGGCCCTTTCAGGGCCTCCTGCCTTATTTCGAAGGACATCGTCTGCCAGTCCCCGACGTTTGTGCCGTTTACAGCGACTATTCTGTCCCCTGGCCTAATGCCGGCTTCAAGGGCAGGGTATCCGGCCATAACCTCCCCTACCTCGGTATCGTCCAGGTTCATCACTCCGTGGCCGGTAAGAAAAATTGCCGTGAGCAGAAGGGCCAGAAGTATGTTGGACGCCGAACCGTTAAATAGGATCAGGAAGCGTTTCCATGCGGCCTTGTCGTAGAACGCCTTTCCCGGTTCGATCTCCTCTCCCTCGTTCTCCTCCTCCATTCCGGCCAGGCGGACAAATCCGCCCACCGGGAAGACCCTGACCGACCAGAGGTTGTGCTTGCCCTTCCGCTGTAGAATTGCCGGGCCCATGCCAAAGGCAAATTCATGAACCTGGACGCCGAATAGCCTCGCCGTCAGGTAGTGCCCGTATTCATGGGCTACCACGCAAATTCCGATTACCAGTATAAATGAAAGCAGACTGGACATTCAAAAGATCTCCTTACCCGGCAAAGTTATTCTAAATCCGCCTGCAGAACTCCGCCGCTAAATTTTTACCTTCTTCAAGAATTGCCAGGGCCTCGTCCAGCGATTTGGGCGAGCCGCCCCTCCAACCCTCAAGAACAGATTCTACAGCTGATGGAATATCTGTAAAGCGTATTTCTCCCCTTAAAAAGTATTCCACCGCCGCCTCGTCGGCGCCGATTAGGAGGGCAGGAAAGGGGCCGCCCCTCCGGGCCGCTTCCTTTGCAAGGGCGAGGCAGGGGAAAAGTTTTTCGTCAGGGCGGCTGAAGGTGACGGTCCTGCCTGCAATCTCCGCGGTCCGCGCGGGCGGGAAAGGGCTTCTCCGGGGGTAAAACAGGGCGGAAGCGCAGGGAAGACGCATATCCGGCTCGGAGGCAGACATCAGAAAGGACCCGTCGGTAAACTCGACGATCCCGTGAACGAAGGATTCGGGGCAGATCACAGCGTCTATGCGGTCCGCCGGGACCGAGAAAAGGGTCATGGCCTCCAGTATTTCAATTCCTTTGTTCATGAGGGTGGCGCTGTCCACGCTTATTTTGGCCCCCATATTCCAAACAGGGTGGTTAACTGCCATGGCGGGGGTGACTTTATCCAGTTCTTCAGCGGAAAAGTTTCGGAAAGGGCCTCCCGATGCAGTCAGGGTAATTTTGGCTACCTGGGACAGGGGCCTGTCTCCGATGCACTGCCAGACGGCATTATGCTCGCTGTCCAGGGGCCTCAGCTGCCTCGGCCCGGAGATCAGGGGCATAATCCACTCCCCCGCAGCAACTATACTCTCCTTATTGGCCAGGGATACGTCCTTACCGTTCTTCAGGGCGGCGGCTAGGGCGCCTATTGCCCCCGTTCCCGATGAGGCAACCGCCACGTGATCGATGTCCGGCGATGCGGCGGTCTCTTCAAGGGCGTCCTCTCCCGCCAGCACCTCAGCCTGAAGTCCCGGGAAACTTCGAAGTCTTTCCGCCCCCCCGGGGTCGGTCAAAATTACCCGGTTTGGGTTAAATTCAAGGGAAAGCCTACCTATCTCCTCGACCGAGGACCGGGCCGCCAAAGCCCTAACTTCAAAATATTCGGGGAAGGTTCTGCATACGTCAAGGATGGATCTCCCCACGCTGCCGGTGCAGCCTATTACGAAGAGCCTGATTTTTTTCATCTTAAAATAACTCCAAAGAGGACATAGATCAGCAGGCCGCTCACCAGAACGCTGTCGAACCTGTCCAGGGCGCCCCCGTGGCCGGGAATAATGGAGCCGCTGTCCTTTACGCCGGTCTCCCGCTTTATAACGGATTCAGCCAGATCTCCTATCTGCCCCGCAATGCCGCAGATAAGGCCCACATAAATAAACGGGAGCGGAGAGGCGTTCAGGGCGGCGGCAAAGCCCCCGCCGGCCAAAAGGGCTGCCGACGCTCCTCCCAGAAAGCCCTCCCAGGTTTTTTTGGGGCTGATGTTTTCGCACAGCTTGTTTCGGCCCCATTTTGAGCCCACCAGGTAAGCCGCCACGTCGCAGCTCCACGTGCACAAGAACATGGCAAAAAGCATGATGGCTCCGGATGGAAGCCTTCTGAGAAGAATCATGAAGGTCCAGGGTATCACAATGTAGAGAATGCCCGCTAAAACTCCGCCCATGTTCCAGATGGCGAAGCTTTCGCCCCGGACCTGCCTTCTTATAATCTCCACGAATAGCACAAGGAAGGCCGATATGCTGAGGGTTATAACGAGGGAGACAGGATGGATGCCCTCGGACGCGGTTATCAATATAAGGAGGGCGGTGAGAAAGCCTATGCCCTTTGATACTTTAAATTTTTTTGAAAGCATTCCGTAAAATTCTCCGAGGGATACCAGGGCGATCACAGACACCAGCGCCGTCCACACCCTCCCCCCCGCATAGAGGGCCGCAAGGACCGCCGCTACCACCCCGGCCCCCGATGCTCCTCTGACGGCCAGTTCCTTTGCCTTTTCATTTAATTGCGCCATATCGTCGCTCCCTGTTTAAAAAGTGTTCTACCGCCCTTTTAAGGTCCTCCGGACCGAAGTCCGGCCAGAGGACGTCCGTAAAGTACAGTTCGCTGTAGGCGCACTGCCAGAGCCAGAAGTTGCTGAGGCGCTGCTCCCCGCTCGTCCTGATAATAAGATCGGGCATGGGAATTTCGGGAGCGTACATGCGCCCCGTTATATCCTCTTCCATAACGGGGGTAGTTCTGCCCTCTGCAATAAGTGAGTTGACGCAGTCGACAATCTCTGCCCTGCCTCCGTAGTTTAAACAGGCAACAAGGGTTAGTCCCGTGTTTGCGGCAGTTTTTTCTTCAGCCCAGTTCATCAGCCCGGCCACGTCGCCGGGAAGTCCCTCTTTTTTCCCGGCAAAGCGCAGCCTGACATTCTCCCGGCTTATTTCGTCCACCTTGCGCCTTATGGAAAACCGGAACAGGCTCATCAGGCCCTTAATCTCCGTCTCCGGCCTCTTCCAGTTTTCAGTTGAAAAGGCATAAATAGAGAGGTGCGTTATGCCCAGTCCTTCCGCCGCCCTTACGGTACGCTCCAGGGCTCTGATGCCCGCCCTGTGTCCCAGGAGCCTAGGAAGCCGCTTTTTCTTTGCCCAGCGGCCGTTGCCGTCCATTATTATTGCCACGTGAAAGGGCCGGGGAAGAACGTCTTCGCTCATGAGGCGTCATCCTTTCCGGGGGGCAGTATAAGGCCCAGTTCGTCAATTTTTTCCCTGAGGGCCTTTACATCCTGCCAGGTGAGGTCTTTAGGGCTTCCTTTTCTTCTGGATTCGTTTCTAAGAAGGTAGCTGGGGTGAAACATGGGGAAGAGAAAGGCTCCTCTCCAGGGTATCCATTTTCCCCTTAAGGAAGTTATCCCCTCGGAGGTTCTTAAAAGCCACTTGGTGGGCGTATTCCCGAGGGTGACTACTATCCGGGGACGGAGCAGGGCAAGCTGGGTTTCAAGGAAGACGCTGCAAGCCATCATTTCATCGGGGACAGGCTCCCTGTTTTCGGGCGGCCTGCACTTTACCACATTGGTTATAAAAACGCTCTCCCTGGGAATGTCCACCGAGGCCAGTATTTTAGTCAGGAGGCGGCCCGCTTTGCCGACAAAAGCCGCTCCCTGTTCGTCTTCGTCGGAGCCGGGCCCCTCTCCCACGAATACCAGGGGGGATTCGGTACTGCCCTGTCCGAAGACGGTGTTTTTTCTGGAGGAAGACAGGTCGCACCGCGAACACCCCGCGACCCTGTCACGCAGCTCCTCCCAGGCCCTGTGCCTTGACGCGGCGCTTGGGAAACAGATCATTGAAAAAAAACCTCCGCAATCCGGATATCCACCTTGCCTATATCGAGTCCGGTGAAGAATCTGACGGCGGACGCCACCCTCTTCTGCTCTCTTTTCCCCAGCTCGCGGAAGTTGAGTTTGCCGGTGGTCACGTTTACCGTTATGTCCAAAGAAATAACGTCGTCCGAAGACCCGACTTTAATGTCCTCCACTTCCTTCACCTGGGGGCTCAGGGATATTACGTGCCTGACCATATCCTCAATAGCCGAGGGGTCGATAGTGAGGGCTCCGAAAAAACTGAAAGGGGGCCTTACAATGGTTCGCTCGCCGTCCTCCTTGTCCTGGGACTTGAAGAGCCCTCTGAGGTGGACCACCAGCTTCCCGGCAAAGTTTTTCCTGAGCTGCGTTCTTGATACGGGCACGGCGTGCTGTCCCTTTTCGTGTCGCTCCCTCCTGGCGTTGATTATCTCCTCGGGAGACGCCACTTCCGTGATGTCGATTATAAGCTCCGGCGTCGGAAGGGAAAGGGCCCTTGCAATCTTTTCAGCCATGGATATGGACGTGCCAAGCACCATTATCTTGCACGGGGCGTTCTTTTCCAGAAAGGTTCTGACCGCCTTGCGGTGGTCCGGAAACTGGAACATGGCCCTCCGGATGGCCCTCACGAGATTTCTCTCGGATTTCGCGCTCCGGCCGGCCATTATTCTTCCTTTTGAGATGAGAAGGCCGTCGTCGATCATAAAATCCACTTCGTTCTCCCGGGCGACCAGCTGGGCGCGTTGGCTCTTGCCGGTACCCGCAGGGCCGACAAAGGCGATAACGCGAAACTCTTTTGCCGGCGTCGTTTTAATATAGGGATTCATGACAGTCTCCATGACAGGCCGGGCGTTCAGTAAAACGGCATTACCGGCAGGATGAAGACCGCCGGGCGTCGTGTCTGTCCCCTGCTTCCGCGACTGCGGGGTTCGAAGTTACTCTGACGGAGGCGCCGAGTTGAAGAAGTTTCTCATCAATCTTTTCATAGCCCCGGAAGATATGTTCCAGGTTGTAGATCACGGTGGTGTCATGGGCCGCCAGTCCTGCTATAACAAGAGCCGCTCCCGCCCTGAGGTCGGTTGCCGCCACATCCGCCCCGGTAAGGGCGTCCACGCCGGTCACTACGGCGGAGTTGTTCTGGATGTCAATCCTCGCCCCCATCTTGTTAAGCTCGCTTACGTGAAGAAAACGGGACTGGAACACGCTCTCCTGGATAAGGCTCGTCCCCTGGGCCAGGCAGAGGGCCGCCATGATCTGGGGCTGTAAATCCGTGGGAAAGCCGGGATAGGGAAGGGTCTTTAGAGAGACTCCCTTTAGCCGGGGGGAGGGATGAATGGTAACTTCGCTCTCTTTGACCGTAAGGTTTGCCCCCGCCTCTTCCAGCTTGGCAAGAAGGGAGTCGATATGGTTGGGGATGACCCCCGTTACCGTAACTTCGCCGTTGGTGGCCGCGCCCGCAAGAATGTATGTACACGCCTCAATTCTGTCAGGGATAATCCGGGCCTCGGCGCTATTCAGGCCCTCCACTCCCTGAATCCGGATGCCCCCCATCCCGTCCGCCTCGATCTTTGCTCCCATGGACTTTAAAGCCTCTGCCAGGTTGTAAATTTCGGGCTCCCGGGCGGTGTTTTCAAGCACAGTCTCCCCCTTGGCAAAGACTGCGGCCATCATCAGGTTTTCCGTGGCTCCCACCGACGGAAAGTCCAGGTAGATTCGGCAGCCGGTAAGCCCTTTCGTGGAAGCGTGCACGGCGCCGTGAACCAGTTCTATGGAGGCGCCCATCTTCGTAAGCCCCTTGAGGTGGAGGTCGATGGGCCTGCTGCCTATGGAACACCCTCCGGGAAGAGGCATTACCGCTTTGCCGCATCTCGCCAGCAGGGGGCCGAGAACGAGGGAAGAGGCCCTCATCTTTCTGACGAGGTCCGGAGGTGTCTCCCAGGAAATCTCTTCGGGGGTGCGAATCTCCATCTCGTGGTTGCTGAAGGTCACTTCTGCGCCAAGATTTCTGAGCAGATCCGCCATGGTGTTTACATCAAGAAGATCCGGAGCGCGGGTAATGCGGAGAGTATTGTTTTTTAAAAGCAGCGCGGCGGCCATTACGGGAAGGGACGCATTTTTTGCCCCCTGGGCCTCGACCGAGCCCTTTAAAGGCCGCCCGCCGAAAATTTCCATTTTTGATTCCACTGTTTAACTCCTCCAGAAATTTTGGTGGGAAAGCATAATTAGATACTATACCATGACAATCATGGCCGTTCCGCAAAATAGTCCAGTACGGCCCTTGCGATTCTTTCCGAGGCTTTTCCGTCACCGAAGGGGTTCTCTCCCCGCGTTAAAAGTTTTTCCCTGAAGGCCCGGTCCGAGAGCGTTCTTAGCGCCGTCCCTGCGATGGTTTTTCTGTCGGTACCTACAAGCAGGGCGGTCCCTGTCTCCAGCGCCTCGGGCCGCTCTGAAAGATCCCTCATAACCAGAACCGGCTTTCTCAGGCCGGAACCCTCTTCCTGCACGCCGCCGCTGTCGGTTAGTATAAGGGAACTTCTGTTCATGGCCCATACAAACTCGGGATAGTCCAGGGGCTCGCACATAAGGACTCTGTCCTCGTTTGCCAGACAACCCTCGATAACCTCCCTGACCAGCGGGTTTTTGTGAAGGGGAAAGAGGACCCGTACCCCGGGGTGACTGTTTAAAATGTCTTTAATGGCCAGGCAGATGGATTCCATGGGTTTGCCCCAGGACTCCCTCCTGTGGGCGGTGGCCAGGATCAGCGGGCCGTCTCCATCTGCCAGTGATAGAAGGGGCCCAGAGGGGGTGTACTCCTTTTCCAGGGCCTTGTGAAGGGCGTCGATTACCGTATTGCCTGTGACAAACAGGCTTTTCTCCGACAGGGGCAGATTCTCCCGCCTCAGGTTGTCTGCGGCTCCCTCGGTGGGGGCGAACCAGAGGGCGGATAGCCTGTCGGTTATAATGCGGTTGGCCTCCTCGGGAAAGGGCCGGTTCAGGTTGCCGCTCCTTAACCCCGCCTCGATGTGCCCTACCGGGATACCCCTGTAAAAGGCAGCCATGGCCGAGGCCAGGGTGGTGGTGGTATCTCCGTGAACTAAAACCAGATCGTGACGGTTTTCGTCCAGGTATCTGCCGACGCCCAGAAGCACCCTGGATGTTATGGTATCAAGGGACTGTCTCTCCTCCATAACTGAGAGGTTTACGTCCGCCCCTATCTCGAAAAACTCCAGGGCCTGGTCCAACATGCGGGCGTGCTGGCCTGTGGCCAAAACGGTGACATTAAGACCTTCCTTGCGGAGGGCGGCTACCACCGGGGCCATTTTGATGGCCTCCGGACGGGTACCTATGGTGCAAATAATTCTTTTATCCATAAAAACAGCTCCGTCCCTTGATTTATGCCCGCAAACGTCTCTTTCCTCAAGAGGCGGTCAGGACAAGCGGGCGATGAAAAGAAAAACTCCGGAACCTACGACTATACTTTGAAAAACCGTTAGGATTATGACGGTCCAAAAGGGTGAAATTCCCCGGTCCATAAGGATATGATGGATATGTCCCCTGTCGGGCGAAAAGGGGGATCTCCCGCCCCACACCCTTCGCATAATGGCAAAAAGAGTGTCAGCCCCGGGCACGCCTCCCGCAAGGAGAAGGAAGAAGGGAAGCTCAACAAATCTTATGGCGCCCAGCCCGGGGGCTACGGTGTAAATAAAAAAGCAGGAAAACAGATACCCGAGAAGGGTAGTTCCTCCGTCTCCAAGAAATGTCCTGGCCGACGGAAAGTTCCAGTGTAAAACTCCTCCCGCAAGTCCCGCCAGCGCAAAAAAGAGGGTTGTGTTGCCCAGGGGCGACGAGAGCAGGCATGCGGAAATAAACATGAGAAGACAGAGACCGTTAGCGCCGTCAATAAGGTTGTAGGCGTTTGTCATGCCCGTAATCCAGAAAAGGCAGACTCCCAGGTGGACGGCGGGCAGCTCTACAGACAAAAGAAAGACAAGTCCGGCCCCTACGTGAATCACAAGGCGGACGAGGGGGGCGAGGCTCTTCATGTCGTCTCTGTAGCCGGCCAGAAAAACCATTGCCCCTCCGGTTCCAATATAACGGACGGCAGGGTGAGCTTCCGCAGCAAAAAGACACCAGATCAAAAAGCCCAGCCAGATTACAATGCCCGCTCCTCTGGGGATTATTCCCTTGTGAGTCTTTCTCTCTCCCGGATGGTCGACTATCTGGTATCGATTGGCCAGATGAATTGAAAGAGGCGTAATACATAACCCCCAGAGAATAAGCAGAGGCAGGGCAAAAAAGAAATTTTTAAGCGCAAACTCCACCTGGAACCCTACTTTGTTCCGAAAAGTCTGTCGCCTGCGTCACCCAGGCCGGGCACAATGTATCCGTTTTTATCAAGATGGCTGTCAAGGGCCGCAGTGAAAATGTCCACGTCGGGGTGATCTTCGTGGACCCTTGCCACTCCCTCCGGGGCGGCAATTATACTAACTAGAGAAATTTTTTTCCCGCCCTTTTCTTTTACCAGGCTGATGGCCGCCGACGCAGAGCCCCCTGTGGCAAGCATAGGATCGAGGATAAAAATATCCCTTTCGGAAATATCGCCGGGAAGCTTGCAGTAGTACTCCACGGGATTAAGCGTCTCCGGATCCCGGTAGAGGCCTATATGCCCCACCTTGGCGTTGGGCACAATCTGCAGGATACCGTCCACCATGCCCAGTCCCGCCCTAAGCACCGGAACAATGGCCAGCTTTTTTCCCTCAAGCGCGTAGGCCTCGGTCTCGGTCAGGGGGGTTTCTACCTTCACTTTAACCAGGGGGAGATTCCTGGTGCTCTCATAGACCATAAGGCCCGCAATCTCCTGGACAAGCTCTCTGAAAGTCTTTACGGGGGTGTTTTTATCCCTGATTATGCTCACCTTGTGTTGAACCAGGGGGTGATCAAAAATCACGGTGCGACCGTGTTTCGAGGGGCGGCACGCGGGACATATTTTGTTTTCACAGGCCTCGATCTTGCCCGTTCTTATGGCATGCCTTCCTCCCTCGAACGAGGCGGCGAGCCAGGCGTCGAGGATTTTTTCTGCCAGAGGGGCCCCGATAATCCTGGCGCCCATGGTTAGGATATTTGAGTTGTTATGCCGGCGGCTGAGCTTTGCAGTTTCCACGTCATGACAGTGGGCCGCATAGGCTCCGGGAATCTTGTTCGCCGCAATGGACATGCCCACGCCCGTTCCGCAAAGAAGCACTCCCCTGTCCGCCGTTCCGGCCGCCACGGCTTCGCCTACTCTGAAAGCGATATCAGGATAATCGGAGGGAGTGGAATCTGTGTCGGTTCCCATATCCACCACCTCTCCCAATCCTTTCTCGCGAATATGTTCTTTGAGTATTTTTTTTAGCGAAAACGCGGCATGGTCGGAACCGATGGCGATTTTCATTATGGAACTCCTCCCCGTAAAAGTTTTTT
>JAAYQT010000155.1 GCA_012519165.1 Synergistaceae bacterium | reverse complement strand
CTACAAGGAGCTTGACGCCGTTCACGAGAACGTCCTCCAGCTCTGCTACACCTGCCCCATGTACAACCTGGACAAGTGGTCGGCCGCAGGGCTCATCAGCTCCCGTCCCGGCGCCCTTGCCAGCGAGGCCCTCAGGAGCTGGTTCAACTACGGCGGCGGCGCGGACCTCATGAACAAGATGATGGAGGGCTACAATGTTATGACCTTCCCCGGCGCCCTCTCTCCCCTGCCCGAAGAGGTCTTCTTCCACTCCAAGAAAAAGATCGAGTCCGTGGAGGACCTGAAGAGCATCAAGGCTCGCTGCATGGGCGACGCCGGCGAAATCCTGAAGAGGATGGGAATGGCCACGGTCATCATCCCCGGCGGCGAGCTCTACGAGGCCATGAAGAGGGGCACCATCGACGCATTTGAATACTCCACCCTTGCCTCCAACTGGGATATGCACTTCAACGAAGTGGCCGAGTACGTCTACCTCTCCCCCGTGCGGGCCCCCTGCGACCCCCAGGTCTTCTTCGTCAACAAGGACGCCTGGAACGAGCTTCCCGACGATCTTAAGCTCCTTGTCAAGACCTTCATCGACCGCTTCACCCAGGCCCAGCAGGAGTACCTGGTGTACGAGTCCATCCAGGCCCTTGAGAAGTTCAAGGCCTACGGAAACAAGGTAGTCAAGGTTCCCGACGAGGTCAACAAGGCCCTGGCCGCCGAGGCCGCCAAGTTCTACGAGGAGAAAGTAGCCAGCGAGCCGCCAATCTTCGGCGAGATCTACAACTCCATGAAGGCCTACGGCGAAGCTTACGACTCCATGAAATAGTCCGGTATCCCGCGAACCATGGGCAAGGAGTAAGGAGCATGTCGTCCTTAAAAAAGCTGCTTAAATTTATCGATTCCGTCAGTGAAACGTCAGGCTGGGTGGCGAAATGGTTCGCCCTTGTCCTTGTGTTCGCGGGAACCTACGAGGCCGTGGCGCGCCACTTCTTCGACGCGCCTACCGAATGGGCCTATGACGTACTTTGTATGGCGGGAGGCGCCCTGTATATGCTGGGCGCCTCCTACGACTACCTGAAGGACTCCCACACCAGGGTTGACATGTTCTACAACATGCTCCCCCCCCGGGGCAGGGCCTTCATGAACGTTATCTGCTCCCTCTTCCTCTTCTTCCCCCTCATGCTTGTCATGTTAAAGCTGTCCTTTACCTGGGCGGTGAGGGCGGTGAAGATAAAGGAAGTGTTCTTCAACAGCTTCTGGTACCCTCCGGCGTGGCCCTACCGCTCCATCTTTGCCGCAGGGGTGTTTCTGCTGGTTCTCCAGGCCGGGGCAAATCTGGTGAGGGACTTCTACTTCATGGTAAGGGGTGAGACTCTTGATTGAACTCAGCGCTGAAGCCGTCACCTATCTCATGCTGGGCGGAGTCTTCGTCCTTGTAATGACGGGCTTTCCCATCGCCTTTGTCATCGGGAGCGTGGCCTTTTTCACCGGGTTTGCAGTATTCGGCCCCACTACCACCTTCCACATCCTGTACAGCCGTTTTTACGACCTGTCCCTTAACTACCCCTACCTGGCGGTGCCCCTGTTTACCTTCATGGGGGTCATACTTCAGCACTCCGGAGTGACCAAGGACCTGTACCAGAGCCTCTACGAGGCCATGGGCAGGCTCCGGGGAGGGCTGGCGGTGGTCACCATCCTATTCGGCACCATTCTGGCCGCCTGCCTGGGCGTTATTGCGGCGTCGGTCACCATCCTGACCCTCATCGCCCTGGAGCCCATGCTCACCAGAGGGTACGACAAGTCCCTGGCGTCGGGCTCCATTGTGGCGGCGGGCACCCTGGGCATCCTCATCCCTCCGAGCATTATGCTCGTGGTCTACGCCCCCCAGGCGGGGCTCTCCGTGGGGCAGATGTTCATGGGCGCCGTCTTTCCGGGGCTGCTGCTGTCTGCCTTCTACATGCTCTACGTAATCATCCGGTGCAGGCTCAACCCCGCCCTGGGGCCGGCCATCCCCGAGGACCAGGTAACCCCCTTCGACGGGGCAAAGTTCGTTAAGCTGCTCAAATCCCTGGTGCCGCCGGTGCTGCTCATCGTGGCGGTGCTCGGCACCATCTTCCTCGGCATTGCCCCTCCCACCGAGGCGGCCGCAGTGGGGTGCATGGCCTCCATAGCCCTGGCCATAGGCTACCGCAAATTCAGCTGGGGGCTTTTAAAGCGGGCCTCCCTGGAGACCATGAAGGTAAGCGCCTTCGTGGTGATGATCGCGGCCATGTGCTACGCCTACGTGGGCATCTTCATGAACGCGGGGGCGGGCGACGTGGTGGCGGAATTCATCATGTCCGTGCCGGGCGGAAAGTGGATGTCCTTCTTCGTGATCATGGCCATAGTCTTCCTGCTGGGCATGTTCATCGAGTGGATAGGAATTGTCTTCATAGTGGTTCCCATCTTCTCGCCCATCCTGGTGGCCCTGGGTTTCGACCCGCTGTGGGCGGGCATGATGGTCTGCATAAACATGCAGATGGCCTTCCAGACGCCTCCCATGGCCATGTCCATCTTCGTGTTGAAGGGCACTGCGCCCCCCGAGCTGGGCGTCACCATCGGCGATATAATCTGGGGGGTAATCCCCTTCATCCTGATTATCATGCTTGTGCTAGCGCTCTGTTCCATCTTCCCGGGCATAATTCTTTGGCTGCCCAAACTGATGATTGCCGGGGCTTAAGAGTTGCAAATTTAACAAAAAAGGCGGGGCCGGGGGAAACTTCGGCCCCGCCTTTTGGTTTTTTAGGGTATCATCTTCAGGTAAAAGAACTAGCGAGGAGGAAAATTAATGCCGGGTTGTCTGCGGAAATTTAAAAATAATAAGCACAGGGACGGGGCGGCATGAACCAGGATTTCAGGCTGGGCTTCAGGGCGTCCATCCCGACGGGCATAGGAGTGCTGGTCTACGGCCTGGTATTCGGGGTGCTGGCGGCGGAGAAGGGCGTAACCGCGCCCCAGCTTGCCTTTATGAACACGATCGTCTTCTCCGGCTCCGCCCAGCTCATAGTGGTGGGCATGTGGGGGGGCGGGGTCCCCGCGTGGCAGATGGCCCTGGCCGCAGCAGTGGTCAACGTGCGGTACTTTTTGCTCACCGCCGCAGTTGCGCCCCTTCTGACCCCCTTCGGCAAACTGGGCGCGGCATGGAGGGTCCACTTCGTAACGGACGAAAACTGGGCCATAACCATGGCGGAGAGCCGAAAGAGGGCCGTCACGGGGAGCTTCCTCCTGGGCGGGGGGGTCTGCGTGGGGCTGTTCTGGTTTGTCAGCGTCATGGCGGGCCACGGCATGGGTTTTACCATCCCGTCGCCGGAGCGGTTCGGCCTTGACTTTGCCTTTACCGCCCTCTTTGCCGCCCTGGCAGTCACCATGTGGCGGGGAAAGAGAGACGTCATCCCATGGGCTGTATCGGCGGCGGTGGCCTACGGAGCCTTCAAACTGCTGCCCGACGCCTGGTACGTCCTGCTAGGGGGGACTGCGGGGGCCGTTTCAGCCGTGTTTACGGGGAGGGACGGGGAATGACCATGACAGGGTGGGATGCCTGGGCAGTTCTGCTGCTCTCTGCGGCCCTGGTATACGGAATAAGGTTTTTCGGCCTCACCTTCGGCAACAGGCTGCCCCGGACGGGGCCGGTGAAGAGGGCCATGGACGCCCTCCCCGGCGCCATCTTTGCAGCCCTGGTATTCCCCGCCCTGGCAGGGGCCGGGGCGCCGGGCCTTGCCGCGGCGGCCGTAATCTTTGTTGCAGTCCGCAAGACCGGAAGCGTCTGCCTGGCCATGCTGATGGGAATGGCCGCCATCTCCCTTTTCAGGCTGGTTATACCGGGGTGAGCGCCGTGCGGCTGAACGGCTGGAGCCTGCTGGGCTTTTTATTCCTCCTGCTGGCCTTTATAGGGGCGCTTCTGCCAATTATGCCCACCGTGCCCTTCGTCCTGGCGGCGGCGGCCTGTTTCGCCCGATCGTCCCCCAAGATGCACCGGTGGATGAGGCAGCATAAAAAGTACGGCCACGCCATCAGAAACTGGGAGGAAAAGCGGTGCATCTCCAGGAGGATGAAGGCCGTCTCGATCTTCATGATCTTGGGGGGAGGGGGAACCTCTACCTTCCTCTTCGTCCCTGCCGGGTGGCCCTTCTGGACGGTCCTGGGCGTTTTTGCATTCTGCGCCCTGGTGGTCTTTTTTTTCAGGGAGTGCCCGGCGGAGGGTGAAAAAGTACGGGAAGGCGGGGCAAAATGCAACTGAAGGACTGTACCGTCTCCGTCTTCGGGCTGGGCCTGCTGGGAGGCTCCCTGGCATGGCGCCTCTCCCTCTCCGGAGCCGTTAAACAGGCGGCAGGCTGGAGCCGGAGCCCCGAAACGGTGAAGGAGGCCTGCGATAAAGGGGTCATAACCAGGCCCTGCGAAACGGCCGAAGAATGCGCTTCCCTGGGCGATATTTTAATCCTGGCTGTACCCATCCGCTCCATGGAGGAACTGAGCCGCCGGGTTCTGCCCTACGCCAAAAAGAGCGTCAGGGCAGTTTTTGACCTGGGGAGCGTAAAGGCAGGGATTGGCCGAAAACTTTCCAACCTGTGGGGTCCGCCCTATGCCGGCTTCCACCCCATGGCGGGGAAGGAGACGGGAGGCCTTGAGAACGCCGACCCCCGCCTCTTTGAGGGCGCGGTCTGCGCCCTTGTGCCCTTTGAGAACACATCCCCGGAAACCCTTTCGCTGGCCGGGGAATTGGCTATGGCCCTGGGAGGGTGGCCCGAGGAGATAGGCGCCTCCGCCCACGACTCGGCGGCAGCCG
>JAAYQT010000154.1 GCA_012519165.1 Synergistaceae bacterium | reverse complement strand
GAGGCGTCCTTTTCGAAGCGTAGATGGTCAAGAAACAGGTCCACCGAGGTTGAAATCTTTTCAAGCATGGCCATATTTTATCATCTTTTTATAGACTCCAGACAGTTTTCTAAAGAGTCAATAAAAGCATTATATCACAGAAAGCCAGACCTGCAATCTACATTCGGCATTCCTTTTTTTGAAATTTACCCCGCACCCGGGAAGATAGAAAGGGAAAAACTTCAGCGGCCCGCCAGGTCTTCCAGGAGGGGCGCAAGGGCCTCTTCCGCCCGCAGCGCGGTCAGTTCCGCCCGGCGGGCCTTGTTGCGGACCTTCTCAGCAAGGGGAGGAAAGATGCCCAGGTTTACGTTCATGGGTTGGAACCTTCGCTCCACGGCGTCGCCCAAATAGTGTAAAAGTGCGCCGACGGCAGTCTCCCGGGGCCACCGGGGGAAAGGCTTTTCCAGCAGGAGGGCCGCCGCGTTAAGGGCCGCCGCCAAACCCATGGCGGTGCTCTCCAGGTAGCCCTCCACTCCCGTTATCTGCCCTGCAAGGAAAAGGTCCTGGGGGCCGCCTTTAAAGCGGAGGAAGGGGTCGAGGGCCGCCGGGGCGTTAACGTAGATATTCCTGTGCATAACTCCAAAGCGGGCAAACTCCGCCCTCTCCAGGCCCGGAATCATTCTGAAGACCCTCTCCTGCTCGCCCCACCGGAGGCTTGTCTGAAAGCCCACAATGTTGTAGAGGGTACCTTCTTTGTTATCCTGACGGAGCTGGGCCACCGCCCAGGCCTCCCTGTCCGTGCCGGGAAGGGGCAGTCCTACGGGCCTCATGGGCCCGAAGCGCAGGGTATCCAGCCCCCGCGAGGCCATTACCTCCACGGGGAGGCAGCCTTCGAACCACGAGGGGGAGTCCTCGAAGTCGTGGGGCGCCGCCCTTTCCGCAGTGGTGAGGGCCTTGATAAAGGCCTCATATTCCTCCCTGGTGAAGGGACAGTTTATGTAGTCGTCTTCCTGCCCCCATCGCCCCCTTCGGAAGGCAATAGCCATGTCGATGGAGTCCGCCTCAACCACCGGGGCAATGGCGTCGAAGAAGGACAGGTAGTCCTCCCCGGCCAGCTTTTTAATCTCCTCCGCCATGGAAGGGGACGTGAGAGGGCCGGTGGCGATGATGGCGGGCCCTTCGGGTATGGACGTAACTTCCTCCCTGACTATTTCTACAAGGGGGTGATTTTCAAGGGCCTCCGTGACAAGTCCTGAGAAAATGTCCCGGTCCACTGCCAGCGCTTTCCCCGCCGGGACCCTGGCCTTGTCCGCGCACTCCATTATCAGGCTGCCCAGGCTTCTGAGCTCCCTTTTGAGGATTCCCGCAGGGGACGTGGGGGCGTCGGCGCCGAAGGAGTTGCTGCATACCACCTCCGCAAGAAAGTCCGTCTTGTGGGCGGGGGTGGAGGTACGGGGCCGCATCTCGTAAAGGATGACCCTTATGCCCCTGGACGCAAGGGTCCAGACGGCCTCGGCCCCCGCCAGGCCGCCGCCGACAACTTTGACTGCCGGCCTACTCATCCTCGCTCTCCGGCGTCGCGCCCTGGCCGCACTCGGAG
>JAAYQT010000017.1 GCA_012519165.1 Synergistaceae bacterium | reverse complement strand
TGCAAAGTACGGGATAGAGGTTAACGCCATAGCCTCCGGCTACATGGCCACCGACAATACGGAGCCGCTGAGGAAAGACCCCCTCAGGGAAGAGGAGATCCTCTCCCGGATCCCCCTGGGCCGGTGGGGATCCCCCGACGACCTTAAGGGTGCGGCGGTGTTCCTTTCGTCCAGGGCGTCCGACTACGTGACGGGCTCAATCTTCCCCGTGGACGGCGGCTGGCTTTCAAGGTAGAGCCCTTCCCGCCGGGGCTAACGGAAGAAGGGCAGCATATTCCGCCTCTCGGCTATCCAGCGGACGGCCAGGGAGTCGGTCCAGCTTTTTGACGGGTTCAGCATAAGGTCAAGAGATATAACGGCAAGAACGATAGTGACGCAGATAATAACCGTAAAAATTACAACGGTTATCTGCCTCGCCAGTGCGGAGGCGGCCGAACCTTTTTTGTTTTTCTTCTGGCTGCTTTTGGCCACGGCGCTATCAGCTCCTTTGCTTGATACTCTTTCCTAAACGTCGAGGTTTCTTACCTCGTGGGCGTGGGCCTCGATGAACTCCCGCCGGGGCTCCACTTTGTCCCCCATGAGGATGCTGAAATACTCCTCGGCGCCCATGACGTCGTCAATCTCCACTCTTTTCAGGACGCGGTTGTTGGGGTCCATGGTGGTCTCCCACAGCTGGTCCGGGTTCATCTCTCCAAGGCCCTTGTAGCGCTGGACGTTGAGCTTCGACGGGTCCGCCGCATTGTCCAGGAGGGTTCTTAATTCCTTTTCATTGTAGCAGTAGTTTACCGTTTTGCCCCTCTGGACCCTGTAAAGGGGCGGCTGGGCCAGGTAGAGATAGCCATTTTCTATCAGGGGGCGCATGTACCGGTAGAAAAAGGTCAGCAGCAGGGTGCTGATGTGGGCGCCGTCCACGTCGGCGTCGGTCATTATTATGATCTTGTGGTAGCGTAGCTTGGAGGTATCGAACTCCTCGCCCACCCCCGCCCCAAGGGTCTGGATCATGGTGCGGATCTCCTGGTTACCCAAAACTCTGTCCAGGCGCGCCTTCTCCACGTTTAAAATCTTTCCCCGCAGGGGCAGGATGGCCTGGAAGCTCCGGTCCCGGCCCTGCTTGGCGCTGCCTCCGGCCGAGTCTCCCTCCACAATGTACACTTCGCAGCGTTCGGGGTTTTTATTGGAACAGTCGGCCAGCTTCCCGGGCAGGTTAAGGCCGCCCATGGCGGACTTGCGCACAAGCTCCCTTGCCCTCTTGGCCGCCTCCCGGGCCTGTCTGGCCTTGATGGCCTTTTCCACCACGGTTTTTACAATCTGGGGGGCGTCCTCGAAGCAGGCGAGCAGCCCCTCGTAGACAATGGAGTCCACGATTCCCCTTACGTCGCTGTTGCCCAGCTTGGTCTTGGTCTGACCCTCGAACTGGGGGTTGGGCAGCTTGACGGATACTACGCAGGTGAGGCCTTCTTTCAGGTCCTCGCCGGAAAGGTTCTCATCTCTTTCCTTCAGGAACTTGGCCCGCCTGGCCGCCTCGTTTATTCCCCTGGTGAGGGCCGTCCTCAGCCCCGAGACGTGGGTCCCTCCCTCTACGGTGTGGATGAGGTTGGCGAAACCGAAGATTCGCTCAAGGTAGCCGTCGTTGTACTGGAGGCCCAGGTCCACCGAAATGCCGTCCTTCTCGCCCGATATGGTGATGGGGTCGGCAAAGAGCACGTTCTTGCCCCTGTTGAGGTAGGTGAGGAAGGACTTCATGCCCCCGTCGTACTTGTACTCCTTGACCTTGTCCTCCCGCCTGTCGTCCAGTATGATTGACAGGCCGGGGTTGAGGAAGGCCAGCTCCCGGAGCCTCGTTCCCAGGACCTCGGAGGAGAAGGCCACCTCTTCAAAGATCTGTTCGTCGGGGCGGAAGTGGATCATGGTTCCGTTTTTTTCCGAGGGGCAGCCTTCGGAGAGATCCGTCACGGGAATGCCCCTCTCGAACCGCTGGGTGCGGGCCTCGCCGTTGCGACAGATGGTTA
>JAAYQT010000016.1 GCA_012519165.1 Synergistaceae bacterium | reverse complement strand
AGGGCCCGGGGCCCCTGCCGCTTTAGCCGTTCTCTTGGCCGTTCCTCTGCCGGGAGATCGGCGAGCTTCATCCCCCTCTTCTATCCTCAGGCCAGAAGGGGTTGTGAGCCTTCTCGGCGCCGATGGTGGTCTCGGGTCCGTGTCCGGGGAGGACCGCAAGGCCGTCGGGCAGGGAGGCCAGCCGGACCAGGGAGCGGTCGAGAGCCAGCGGATCCCCCCCGGGGAGGTCCGTCCTGCCCACGCTCCTGGCAAAAAGGGTATCCCCCGAGACCAGGAGGCTGCCCTTTTCAGACCGGACCAGGAAGCAAACGCTTCCCCTGGTGTGGCCGGGGGTGGAAATAACCTGAACGGACATGCTTCCTACCTCAAGGACGTCGCCGTCCTTCAGCCGGGTGAAGTCCTCGGTCCCCCCGAAGTCGTAGCCCATCCAGAGGGCCGTGTCCTGGTCGGGGTTCTCCAGCATGGGAGCATCGTCCCGGTGAATGTAAAGGGGAGCGCCGAACCGGGCCGCCGCGTCGGGGATTCCCCCCACGTGGTCCATGTGGCCGTGAGTGATCAGGATTTTTTTTACCGTAATGCCCTCTTTTTCCGCAAACTCCTGAATACCCGCCCCGTCGCCTGCGGGGTCCGTAACGAAGCCCGAGTCTCCCTCCCACACCAGGTACGTGTTGGTAGACAGGGGGCCCAGGGGAAACCTTTTATAGTCCATTTAACAGATCATCCTCCGTCTTTATGCTTCTTTTTCCAGAATAAGGGTAACGGGGCCGTCGTTTACTATCTCCACGCTCATATGGGCCTGGAAGACCCCGCTTTCAACCTGAATCCCTCTTGCTTCCACAAACTTTTTAAAGGCCTCGTAGAGCCGGTTTGCCTCCTCCGGCTCCCCGGCGGCAATGAAGGACGGGCGCCGTCCCTTGCGGCAGTCGCCGTAGAGGGTGAACTGGGACACGGCCAGCGCCGCCCCTCCCACGTCGGCCAGGGAGAGGTTCATCTTGCCGTCGCCGTCCTCGAAGATTCGAAGCCCCGTAATCTTGTCCGCCATCCACTCCGCCTCGGCGTCGCCGTCGGTCCGGGAGGCGGCCAGAAGCACGCACAGTCCCTTTCCTATCTCCCCGGTTACGCGCCCGTCCACCGAAACCCTGGCGGACGAAACTCTCTGAACCACGGCTCTCACGGCCTCACCCCCTGGAGACGTCAAGCATGCCTTTAACGGCGTTAAGCTTGGCTACTATGCTGTAAAGATGTTCCACGTTTTTAACCCTCACTTCTATCTTCATCCGGGCAAGGTTGCCCCCCACCACGCCCGCCTTTACCCCTGTCATGGCGCTGTCCCCGGCCAGAATGGCCTGGGCCACGTCGCCGAAAATGCCGCTTCTGTCCAGGGCCTCAAGCTTAAGCCGGGCGGTGTATCGCTTGTTTTCCGTGGCGTTCCACGAGACCGCTACCAGTCTCTCTTCCCGGGCGTTTTTCAGATTCTCGCAGTCCGCCCGGTGGACGGTAATGCCCCTGGTGCGGGTGGAGTAGCCTACTATGGGGTCCCCCGGCACGGGCTCGCAGCAGTTGGACAGCTGCACCTGGACCCCCTCGGCCCCCTCCACGATAATGTCCGATTCCCCCCGGGAGCCGGAAAACCCGGTCTGTTTCTCCGGCTCGGCAGGCAGCAGGGAAGCCGGCTGAGCCTGGGGCTGGACCTTTCCCGCAAGCCGCTGGGCTACCTGGGATACGCTCTGGTTTCCCGCGCCTATGGCGGCCAGAAGGTCCTCGCCGTTTGCCTGGCCCCCGTCCCTGGCAATCTTGTTCAGAAGGGGGATCAGCTCCTCAAAGTCCTCGTACTCGGGGGCGCCCCTTCGTTTAATCTCCCGCTCCAGCAGCTCCCTGCCCCGATGCAGCTTCTCGGCCCGCTCGGACTTCTCCCGGGCTCTGAAGTAGGCCCTGATCTTGCTTCTGGCCTTGCTGCTCCTGGCTATTTTTAGCCAGTCCCGGGAGGGGGCGCCCTGGGGCGAGGTGATGATTTTGACAATATCTCCGTTTTGCAGCTCGTATCCCATGGCCACGATCCGGTTGTTTACCATGGCCCCCACGCACCTCATGCCTACCTGGGTGTGGATTGCGAAGGCGAAGTCCAGGGGGGTGGAGCCCCTGGGCAGGGAGACCACCTCTCCCTGGGGGGTAAATACGAAGACGTCGGAGGACAGCACGTCGTCCTTCAGCCGCTCAAGAAACTCCGACGGATCCTGGGATCCGTCGTGGTCCCCCTCAAGGGCCTGGCGGATCCAGGTGAGCCTGGCGTCCAGGTCGTCAAGCCTGCCGCTGCCCTCCTTGTAGCGCCAGTGGGCGGCTATGCCGTACTCGGCCAGGGAGTTCATCTCTTTGGTCCTTATCTGAACCTCCAGAGGCTCCCCGGCGGGGCCCACCACGGTGGTGTGGAGGGACTGGTACATGTTGCTCTTGGGGTTTGCGATATAGTCGTCAAACTGCCCCGGTATGGGCTTCCATATGGTGTGGACAATGCCAAGGACCGTGTAGCAGGCGGCTATATCCTCCACCACCACCCTGAGGGCCAGAAGATCGTAGAGCTGCTCCACGGGCAGTTTCTTCCTGTTTACTTTCTCGTAAATGCTGTAAAAGTGCTTGGCCCTGCCCTTGACCCTGCACGGGATGCCCTCCTTTTCAAGCCTTTCGGTCAGGGTCTCCATGGCCTTGCGGATAACCGTCTCCCGCTCGGGAAGTTTCTTCCTTACCCTTCTGCGGATTTCGTAGTACATCTCCGGGTCGGCATATTTGAATGCCAGGTCCTCAAGGCCCCGCTTAACCTGGTAGATGCCCAGGCGATGGGCCAGGGGGGCGTAGATCTCCAGGGTCTCACGGGCGATCCTCATCTGCTTGTCCTTTCTGAGGACGCCCAGGGTGCGCATGTTATGAAGCCTGTCGGCAAGCTTAATGAGCACCACCCTGATGTCCTTGGCCATGACCACGAACATCTTGCGCAGGTTCTCCGCCTGGTAATCCTCGAAGGACTTGAAGGGCAGCTTCCCCAGCTTGGTAACCCCGTCCACCAGGGTGGCCACCTCCGCGCCGAAAGCGCTTTTAAGCTTCTCCACCGTGATATCCGTGTCCTCTATAACGTCGTGAAGAAGGGCCGCCACCAGGGTGACGTTGTCCAGCTGCATGTCGGCCAAGATGGATGCCACGTTAATACAGTGCACAATGTAGGGGTCGCCGGTGGACCTCTTCTGATCCTTGTGGGCTGCCCCGGCCACCACCAAGGCCTCTCCCAGGGTCATAAGCTCCTCCTTGGAGAGGTAGTTGATCACCTTGGACCACAGTTCGTGCCACGCAAATTTTACCGATATTGCCCTGTCTTCATCGGGGATACGGCCCATATAGCTGTCCCTGAGCTTGCCGGAGGCCTTTCTGTCCATATCGGACCGGGGCTCCCTTTTTTCTTCAGTGTCCAGCTCCACCAGTATGCTTTCGCTCAGTTCTTTCGGATTCACGCCGTCATCCCCCCCTTCCTCAGGGCAGTTCGTCCACCACTACATAGTCCATAATATACTGAAGCCGCTCCTGCCCCCGCCAGTAATCCAGCCTGGGGCGGTAAACCCACCCACCGGGCGAGGGCGCGGCCTCCAGGGTTTCTTTTCCGTTAAATGCCAGCAGCCTCGTTCCTCCGCTATCCACCTGGAGGTGCCGTCCGTCCTTTCCCAGGGGGAGGAGCTGGTCGTCCCTCCGCCTGGGGGCGTAGAAAAGAGGCGGCGGGTTGCCGTTTCCGAAAGGGCCCAGGGCGGCCACTTCCTTCCATGAGTCTATCTCTATGTCCTCCGGGTTTATGGCCAGAACCGTTATTTCCGGTTCTTCAAGCTCCATGGAGGAGAGGGCGTCCTCAAGGTAGGCGGAGACGTCCCCCCAGTTGGACCTGGAGACTGAAAACCCTGCGGCGTACTGGTGGCCTCCCCACGCGTCCAGCAGGGACGATATGGAGTCGAGCACCTTTATGGCGTCTCCCCCCTCGGGTACCCTCAGAGTGCCGCGGATTCCCTCCCTCACCGGCGCCGCCAGAGCCACCGGAGCGGCGTTTACGCTGCACAGCCTGCTTGCCACGCCGCTTAAAACGCCCACAGGCCAGTCCTCCCCCAGGGCCACGTGGTTCAGGGGGCCGCTCAGGAGCTCCGCCGCCTCGCCGGAGATCCTGCCCGAGAGAAGCTGCCTTTTCTTATTGAGGGCCACCAGGGCCTCGGCCCCCTCCTCGGAACCCTTCCCGCCGAGGAGAACCTCCACCGCCGTATCGGCAATGTCCATTCTTCCGGCTGCGTTGAGGCACGGAATCACCCTCATGGTGAGGGATTCCTCCGAAATGGCCCTTGACGGGAGCTCCAGGAGGCGGAACAATCTTGCCAGCCCCCGGCCCGGCCTCGTCCTCATGGAGTCGATGCCCTCCCTGACTATCTCCTTGTTGAGGGGCCCCAGGGGCATACAGTCAGCCAGGGTTGCCAGGGCCGCCAGGTCCGCCGTCTCCCGGGCCTTTTGGTCCGGCAAAAGGCCGTACTTCCAGGCCCACGCCCACAAAACCCCCGTAGCGCAGAGGGATTTTGCCGCCTCGTCCCCGCCGCCGCAGTGGGGGTTTACCACCGAGGGGTGGAGGGGCCTGCCCTCCTCGGGCTGATGATGATCGAAGACGAAGACGTTCACTCCCGAGGCGGCGGCGTATTCCAGAATTTCGTAGTCTTTGGAGCCGCAGTCCACCACTATGAGGGTATCCCAGCCCATGGGAAGGAGCTGGTCTATCACGGACCGGTGAAGGCCGTAGCCCTCTTCGTGGCGGTGAGGGATGAAGAAGCGGGCCGTTTTTGCGCTTCCCCTGCAAATTTCCATGGCCAGAGCGGTGGAGGCGGCGCCGTCCACGTCGTAATCGCCGTATACCAGCGCCCTGCCGGGGTTCTTCATTTTTTTCCAGCGTTCCGCAGCTCCCCCGGCGCCTGCGCCAAGGTCAAGGTCCTTAACCAGGTCCTTCAGGGAGGGCCTTGCAAATGCCTGCCCCCAAGAGGCTTCCCCCCGGCTTTCTATAACCGCCGCGGCGAGGAGGGAGCAGTTCTCCCTCTCGGCCAGCCTCCGGGCAGTCTCAGTGGGGTTAACTATCCTAAGCCGGTCCGCCCTGCAGAGGACGGTCATATCAGCCGGTCTCCCGCGCAGTGATAAAAAAATAAACAAGAACATGCGGCTGCCCCGAGACAGGCGGCCGAACCATGATCCCTCATAAAATTTCCTCCCTAAAAAACAAAACGGCTACCCGTTTTAAAAACCCCTAACAAGCCGCAAAATAATTCCTTTATATTGTAGTCTCTGACCCTCCGTATGTAAACCACCCCCGCCGCTGAGGCCGCGCCGGACATTGCGGCATACGTCGGGACATGGAAAAGGAGCCCCGCAGGGGGCTCCTTAAGGTTTTTTCTAACGAGGTTTATACCTTTTGGGGCGACCTGGCCCACCATTCGGCCAGAAGTCCCGACGAAACCATGATGGAGCTGTAGGTACCCACTATAATTCCCGCCAGCAGGGCAAGGGAGAAGCCGCGAAGCACCTCTCCGCCCCACAGAAACAGGGCTATCATGGGCAGCAGGGTGGTGAGGGCGGTGTTGATTGTCCTGGAAAGGGTCTGGTTGATGGATTCGTTCAGCAGCTCAACGATGCCGAGCCTTCTTAAATCCTTCCAGTTCTCTCTCACCCTGTCCAGAATGACAATGGTGTTGTTCAGGGAGTAACCCACAATGGTAAGGATGGCCGCGATGAAGGACGACGAGATCTCCATATCCGTAAGGCTGAAGAGGCCCAGGGTAAGGGCGGCGTCGTGAATGAGGGCCAATACGCTTACCACTGCAAACCGGAACTGGAAGCGCACCGTGATGTAGATTAAAATCCCGCCCAGGGCAAGAATCAGGGCAATCATGGCCTCCTGCCGGAGCTCTGCGCCCACTACGGGCCCCACCTTCTCAAGGCGGATCACCTGCAACTGGGCATACTTTGCCCTGAGGGCCTCCACCGTCTGCTTCCTGGCCTCTTCTTCGTTGGCGCTGATCCGGATGATTATCCCCCTGTCGCTGTAGGCCTGGATGACCGACCCTCCCTGGCCTATATCCGCAAGCACGGGACGGACTTCCTCCACTGATACGGGGGAGGCGAACTCCACCTGCACCACGTTTCCTCCCGTAAAGTCGATGCCCAGGTTCAAGCCCTTGAACAGGACGAGGCCAATGCTTGCCGCCACGCATACCAGGCTGAGCAGGAGGGCTGTTCTGCTGTGCTTCATAAAGTTAAACGATAGTTTGCTCATTCTTATCCCCTCCCCCTCATGAGCGCGGGGCCGAAAGGCCCGCCCCTCTCCTGCCTCCCATGAAGATCTGGAGAAGGGTCCTGGTGACTATGACATTGCAGAAGACGCTTGCCACAATTCCAACGCTGAGGGTAACGGCGAACCCCCTGACCGGGCCGCTGCCGAAGTAGAAGAGCACCGCCGCGGCAATCAGGGTGGTAATGTTGGCGTCCAGGATGGTGGCCAGGGCCTTCTTAAACCCTGCGTCCAGGGACGCCATGGGGGTCTTGCCCGCCCTTGCCTCTTCTTTCATCCTTTCGTAGATCAGCACGTTGCCGTCCACCGCCATGCCAATGGTAAGCACAATACCCGCAATACCGGGCAGGGTAAGGGTGGCCTTTAAAGAAATCAGCCCGGCAAACACAAGGAGCAAAGTCACTGCAAGGGCCGCATCCGCGGCGATTCCCAGGGTCCGGTAGTAGATCATCATAAACACGAACACCAGGGCCGCGCCTATCAGGCCCGCTCTGATTCCGGAATTTATGGAGTCCTCGCCCAGGGACGGGCCAACGGACCTGTTCTCGATGACCTCCACCGCCACGGGCAGAGCTCCGGCCCGGAGCATGATGGAGAGGCGGATCGCCTCGGCGGGGCTGAACCGGCCCGAAATCTGGGCGTGCCCGCCGGTGATCCGCTCCTGTACCACGGGGGCCGAGATGACCACGCCGTCAAGCACAATGGCGATCTGCCTGCCCACGTTATCGGCGGTCGCCCTGTCAAAGAGCCGCCCGCCCTCGCCGCTGAAGGTCAGGGCCACCACCGCCCTCCCCAGGTTGTCGTACTGGGGCTTGGCGTCCACAAGGTCCTTGCCTCCTACGAGCAGAGGCCCGAGAAGGTAGTACCGGCCCTCGTCGTCCCGGGACAGAATTGCGCCCTCTGTTGCCTCCCTGCGCTTTTCAAGGGCGGCTTTGGAGACTTCTATCCGGTCCCCGGCTTCCTTCCATCTTTCCTGCGCCCGCTTGAACTCTTCGTCGCTGTCGTAGTTAGGGCGCTCGGGGCCCGGGGGTACCGCCTGGGTGGCTTCCATCACGGACCTGAACTCAAGCTCTGCGGTCTTGCCTATGAGCTCAAGCGCCGCGTCGGGGTCCTGAATGCCGGGGAGGTCCACAATAACCCTGTCCCTTCCCTCTTTTTGAATAATGGGTTCCGCCACGCCGTACTGGTCAACCCTGTTCCGGAGCACCGCAAGCAGCCGGTCGATGCTGTCCTCGGTAACTTTGTTCTCCGCAGTTCCCTTCGCCTGAAGGACTATGTGGGCGCCCCCTTTCAGGTCAAGACCAAGGTTGATCTTTCCTGAAATGGGAAATACAGTAGCGAGACCCGCCAAAACCACGATGGCGACCAGTATTAGCCGCCAGCGGTCTCTTTTGAGCATGATATTTTCCCTCCCGGATATTCTCTAGAGATTGACGCCCCTTCCCTTTTCAAGAAAAAAGCAGAGCGGCCGCCCCGAAGGCGGCCCTCTCCGCAAGGGCGTCATTGCCGATGATAAAAGCTGCTTCTATTCCCCGGCAGGCGCCGCTTCCTTCTGCTGTGCGGCGGATCCGCGCCTGGTTGCTACCGCAGTCTTAAGAATTTTAACCTTGACTCCCTCGGCTACCTCCACGATAAGGCCGTCGTCCTTAACTTCCCTGATCGTAGCGAAAAAGCCGCCAATGGTTACTATCTGATCGCCCCTGGTTAGGGATGCAAGAAGCTCGTCCTGGGTCCTCTGACGCTTCTTCTGGGGCCTGATGATGAAGAAATAAAAGATTACTACAAATATTGCGAGGGGGAAAAGCATACCCATAAGGCTTCCCTGTCCTCCGGCTCCTCCTGCCTGACCGCACTGCTGTTCCATTAAGAAAACGCCTCCTCAAAATATGTTGGTTCCGCAGGCCTGATTTAAAGGCCATGCTATTCTATCAAATCCTAGTCGTCCTTGTGCTTGATATAGAAAAAAAGTTTTTCGAGCTCTATGGAAATATCGACGGGGATTAAGAGAACTCCCTCGGGGACTGTAAGGGATACGGGAGCAAAATTAAGTATTCCTTTTAGTGTGCCCGCCTTCAGAGCTTCCGCCACAACAAGGGGCGCCCCCGAAGCCGGAACGCTTACCATGAGGACGGATATATTCTTCTCCCGCAGTACCTTTTCAATATCATCGGATGAGTAGCACTCTATCCCCTGAATCTTCGTCCCAATCTTTTTTTTATCGTTGTCGAACAGGGCGCTGAAGTGAAACTTTTCCTTCCTGAAAGCCTGGTACCCAAGGAGGGCCTCGCCGAGCTTGCCCACGCCTACAAGGCCGATAGACCACTTTTCCGGGGTGGCCAGGATCCGGTCGATATGCCTGTGAAGACTGTCCACGCTGTAACCCACGCCCCGCTTGCCTATCTCCCCGAAGTAGGACAGGTCCTTTCTCACCTGGCTCGCCTTGAAGGAGAGAATTTCGCCCATCTCCTGGGATGACACGACTTTCCTGCCGTCCTTCCTCAGCTGCTCCAGAAGGCGGTGATACTGAACAAGCCGTTCTACGGTCGGTTCCGCAATTCTCATAAGTGCGCTTCCTCAAAGAGGCATAAGGGGGCGGAGGGGTCTCCGCCCCCAAACCCTATTCTTTCCAGGCTACTACTTCTATCTCAACCCGGGCGCCCCTGGGCAGGGCGCTCACTTCCACAAAGGAGCGCGCGGGGGGTTCTTTGTCGAAAAACTTGGCGTAGACTCCGTTGACCGCCGCGAAGTCGCCCATGTCCGTGGAAAAGACAGTGGCCTTGATGATGTCGGCCATGGAGTAGCCCTCGGCCTCAAGGACGGCCTTTACGTTCTTCAGAACCTGCTCGGCCTGGGCCTCTATGCCTCCCTCGACAAAGGCGCCCGTTTCGGCCACCATGGGAAGCTGTCCCGACGTGAAGATGAAGTTGCCCGCCTTCACTGCCTGGCTGTAGGGGCCGACCGCTGCCGGCGCCTTGGTGGTGGAGATGATCTTTTTCATTTCCTCTTCCTCCTTATAAGTTTAGTCTGGCCCGGGGGTCTCCCCTGAACTGGGAAAGTTTGGCGTAGGGAGCCCGCCCCAGGTCTTCCGCGATGCGCAAAAGCTGGTTATACTTGGCCACCCTGTCGGTTCTTGCAGGGGCGCCGGTCTTGATCTGGCCCGCCGCAGTGGCCACCGCCAGGTCGCTGATGAAGGTGTCGGCCGTCTCGCCGGAACGGTGGGAGATTACGGCGCCGTAGCCGTGCCTGCCGGCCAGGGCTATGACGTTAAGGGTTTCGGAAAGGGTGCCTATCTGGTTGAGCTTTACGAGGATGGCGTTGGCCACCCCTTCCTTAATACCCCTTGAGAGCTTTTCGGGGTTGGTCACGAAGAGGTCGTCCCCTACTATCTGAATCTGGCCGCCGAGCCTTTCGGTCATGACCGCCCAGCCCGCCCAGTCGTCCTCCGCCATGCCGTCCTCGATGGAGATTATGGGGTAGTCGCGGCAGAGCTCCTCCCAGTACTCCACCATCTCCTCGGAGGAGAAGATCTTGTTCTCCCCTGCGAAGTGGTACTTGCCGTCGGTAAAAAACTCCGACGCCGCAGGGTCCAGGGCCAGCGCCACCTCTTTGCCCGGCTCGTAGCCCGCCCCTTTGATTGCCTCTATGATGAGGTCCAGGGCCTCCCGGTTGCTCCCAAGGTCGGGGGCGAAGCCGCCCTCGTCGCCGATGGCGGTGCTGTAGCCCTTTGTGCTCACTGTTTTCTTCAGGGAGTGATAGACCTCCGACCCCATGCGAAGGGCCTCGGCAAAGGTGTCCGCCCCGTGGGGCACAATCATGAACTCCTGGATGTCCACGTTGTTGTCGGCGTGGGCGCCCCCGTTAGAGACGTTCATCATGGGAGTTGGAAGGGAGAAGGGTCCAAGCCCGCCAAGCCAGGCCCAGAGGGGCATGTCGTGGTCGGCGGCGGCGGCCCTGGCCGCAGCAAGGGAGACGCCCAGGATGGCGTTTGCCCCAAGCTCCCCCTTGTTGGGGGTTCCGTCAAGCTCGATGAGGGCGTTGTCCAGCTCCGCCTGGTCGTCGGCGTCCATGCCTATGATGGCGGGCGCTATTTTCTCGTTTACCCCTTTTACCGCCTTAAGCACTCCCTTGCCGCCGTACCTCGGGCCTCCGTCCCGAAGCTCCACTGCCTCGTAAGTACCGGTGGAAGCCCCCGAGGGGACTGCCGCCCTGCCCGTTGCGCCGGTGTCGAGCCAGACCTCCACCTCTACCGTAGGGTTGCCCCTGGAATCGATTATTTCTCTTCCGTGCACTCCTATAATGCCGCTCACGCGCATCATCTCCTTTTTTACTGTCTTAAGTTACCAGGGCTTTTCCGCAGGATCGGCCCGTTTATCCTCCCTAACCTCGTAAGGCTGGGGGCAGTCCCGCCTCTTCAGCAGGGTTTCGTCGTCGCAGAGCACTTCTACAGTCAGGATATGGGCTGGATAGGCAATCTCCACCCTGTCCCCGGCCCTGACCTCGGAGGACGGCTTGCACTGCCTTTCGTTGATCCTCACTGCGCCAATGGAGATCATCTCCTGAGCTGCGGACCGCCTTTTTACCAGCCGGGCCAGCTTGAGATACTTGTCCAGTCTCATGATTTCCCTCCGAACTGTTAACCAAGGAGAAGTATATCAAACCCTGTCCCCATTTTCCAATTCTTTCACAAACCGGGGGTCCGTAGCGGGCTCAACAAAGACTATTCCCCTCTCCCCGCTTTAAGGGACCTTGCCACTTCCCTGAACTTTACCAGGTCCTCCCCGGTGGCCTCGCCCCTGGAGAGTTTAAGTTTTATGGCGTCGTACTCCCGCCTGTCCCGTCTCTTTTTCAAAATCTCCTGCACGGCGTCCCACGCGGCGGCCGTATCCCCCAGGGCCTCGGCCCAGTCTCCTCCCCCGGCAATTACCCTGAAGGGGAGGGTCTCTCCCAGGGAGTGCCATCGCTCCTCCAGTTCCCCCGGGGAGGAGGCGGAGAACAGAGCGGCCGCCACCGTCTGAATCCGCTCGTCCGACAGGAGGGAGAGAACTTTTACCTCGTCTGCGGTCATGCGGATATGCTCGTCCCTCCAAAGAAGGGCGCAAACAGCCGCCTCCACTTCGTCAAAAACGTCCCCATGCTTCTCCCGTGCGCCGCTCTTTTTTTCTGCGGCGGCCGGGGCTGAAGCCTTCTGCCTTTGTTTTTCAAGCAGGGAGGCGAGTTCGTGGGGGAAGACGCCCATGGCGGCGGCCACCCTCGGAAGGTAAGGGGCGGCGTCCACGGGGGAGAGGCTCCCCATTCCGGCAATAATTTCGTCGGCGGCCCGCCTTCGTTTTTCGGGCGACTTAAGCATCTCGCCCCTTAAGTAGACATGGTGGATAATCAGGGGCCTGGCCCCGGCCAGGGCTTTTTCAAACATCTCCCGCCCTCCCGGCCCGGACAGCAGGTCGTCGGGGTCCTTCCCCCGGGGCAGCTCCACCACCCGCACGTCAAGGCCCGCCTTCTGGAGGACGTACATCCCCCTGATGGCCGCCTCCTGACCTGCCGCGTCGGAGTCATAGCAGATGCAGCAACGGTCCGCCAGGCGTCGGATAAGGGCTCCCTGCTCCTCGGTGAGGGCGGTGCCCAGGGAGGCCGCCCCGTCATCGTAGCCCGCCAGGTGCAGTCTTATGGCGTCCATGTAGCCCTCTACCAGAATAATCCTCCCGGAGGCCCGGGCCGCCTCCTTTGCCTTATGAAGGAGGTAGAGATTTCTCCTCTTGCTGTAAAGAGCCCCCTCGGGGCTGTTAATATACTTGGCCCCCTCCCCGGCCACCAGTCGGCCGCCGAAGGCCAGGAGCCTGCCTGCAATATCCCGCACGGGAAAGATAAGCCTGCCCCGGAACCGGTCGTAAAAGCCGCTCCGGCCCTCCAAAATAAGCCCCGCATCCAGGGCTTCCTTGGGAGTTGTCCCCGCCCCCTCAAGGCTCTTCCAGAGGGAGTCCCAGGAGGGAGGCGCCCATCCCAGCTCAAAGGCGTCCCACGAGTCGGGGGGCATATGGCGTCGCTCCAGGTAGGCCCTGGCGGCCGCGCCTTCGGGAGCCCTCAAAAGGGAGCGGTAATTGGTACAGGCCATCTCCATTACGTCATAAAGGCTTCGCGCATCGGGCCTGCTCCGGCCTATTTTTGACAGGGTGACCCCGGCCCTCTGGGCCAGCGCCTCCAGGGCTTCCCTGAAGCTCAGACTTTCCTTTTCCATAACGAAGGAGAACACGTCTCCTCCCCTGCCGCAGCCGAAGCAGTGGTAGGTCTGCCGCGACGGGGACACGTTGAAGGAGGGGGTTT
>JAAYQT010000015.1 GCA_012519165.1 Synergistaceae bacterium | reverse complement strand
CGGAAAGACACCGCCACCGGTACGAGTTTAACGGCGACTACCGCAGCCGCCTGGAGGCCGGAGGCATGAAGATTGCGGGAGTGGGCGACAGGGGCCTTGTGGAGATTGTGGAACTGCCCGGCCATCCGTGGTTCGTTGGAGTGCAGTTTCACCCCGAGTTCAAGTCCCGGCCGGTGAAGCCCCACCCGCTGTTCGCCGATTTTGTCGGCGCGGCTTTAAAGATGAAGAATTCCATTTCGGGGAGTGAGCAGGCATGAAAAAAGCATTATTAGTCATCGCGGCAGCGGTTTTTATCATTTTCGGAGCGGCCCCCGGGGCAATAGCTGACGAACAGGAGTCCACCGTCTATCTCATGAGCAGGGTGGAGAAGCTCCTTTACGGCAGCGAGAGAACGGGGGGGCTCATCGAGCGGCTTAGCTCCGCAGAGAGGGAGATGTTCGGACGGGAGCTTCCCGGAAGTATCGCCGAACGGCAGAACGCCCTTCTTAATTTTATCGAAAAAGGCGCTCCCGAGCAGCCTTCGGTCCTGTTCAAGCTATCCATTGCCGAATGGGCTGTTGGACAGTCCGTCTCCTCCTTTACCCCGGCGGTGAAGCGGGTGGAGGCCCTGGAGGTGGATCTTGAGGGAGTCCCCCAGGTGGACCGCCCCGTGTCCATGAGGATTGAAAGAATCCTCGGCCTTCTTCTGTCCGACCCTGTAATGATGGAGGACGCCGAGGTTCCCGCAGCTACTGTGGTGCGGGGCGCCCTGAGGGAGACCCTGTCGCCGAAGTCCGCCAAAAAGGGGGATATGGTAAATCTTACCCTTCAAAACGATCTGGTGGTTGGAAATAACCTTATCGCCCCCAGGGGGAGCAGAATGGTGGCCGTGGTCACCAAGGTATCCAAGCCCGGAAGCTTCGGCCGCCCGGCGGAAGTTAAAATTTCAGTTGAAAAACTCTACCCCCTGGGGCCAGAGGAGATAGGTCTCACGGTGGGGGAGAGCACCAAAAAGGCGGCGGAGGCCGAATCGGCGCAGCTTGCCGCTGCCGGGACAAGCTTTGTGGGGGCGGTCCTTCTCGGCCCCATAGGCCTTGCGGGCGGATTCCTGGTTCGGGGCGACCTTAAGGAGATTCCCGCAGGCGCCATAGTCTTTGCCGAAACGGCGGAGCTAGCCAGGGTATCCTCCTATCCCGTGCCCGAGGGGCTCAGGGGGATGCTTAAGGGAGACTCCCCCGCGAAGGAACAGGAGAAGGCCCCTGATTAGGATTAGGGAGGTGGGTTTTTGTGAAAGCGTTTAAAAGAAAAAGCGCGGCCCTGGTCCTGGCCCTCTTTCTTGCCCTGGGCGGAGCGGCCTGGTCTGCGGGGCTGGGCGATCTTATAGGGGTGGTCGGGGGCGGCTTCCTGGTATCCACAATCGCGGGCCCCATCAATGATTTTATTAACACTATAACCCTGAACAAGGGCGCCAAGGTGGAGGGCCATACAAAAGTTGTACCCATAGTCTCCATAGGCTCCGGAACGCATATTGGAGCAGCCCAGGTGGCGGGGCCCAAGGGGGACGCGATTTCAAGCGCCAAGGCGGTGGCCCAGATCGAGAGTACCTTCCAGAAGCGCCTCAGGATCAAGATCCTGGTGCCCATTGATTCGGAAAACCCTGTCCAGCGCTTCCGCAGGGTTCAGGGCGTGGGCGTCTCCGCCATAATTGACTTTAAGCTTTAAGGGGCTTTTAACAGCCATGGTTTCCCGCTTTCGGACAGTTTTTCTTTTCTGCCTTCTTCTGCCTGCCCTGCTTGTGGCCGCGCCCGTCGCCTCATGGGGCGACATAGGCGAGGCCACGGCCATTTTGGAAAAATGGACGTCCTTTCATTGGGGCCGCGACTGTTTGGTCTGGATTGTCCACTACCCCGAGGAGCTTGTGGAGCCCTGGATTGCGGCGGAGGCCGCCAGGGGCGGCATGTCGGAGGGGGAGCGGGAGGACTACAGGAAGGCTTTTGTCGCCGACCTCAGAATTAACGATACGGAACCGTTTCTGGTGACTATTTACGCCTTCGGACCGAGGCCCCTGGATTTCGGGGGGTTTGCCGAGGCGGTAGGGCTTGTGACTGCGGGAGGGGAGAAGGTAAAACCCCTGAGTTACGAGCGAAAGTTTGATCAGCCCGTGAGCGGCATAGTTCAGGGGCTGGTTTTTTTTCCGAAGCAGCCCGACAAGAATTTTTCCGTCGTTATGAAGCGGCTTGGCGTTGTTGAGGAGCAGCTTTTCAGCTTTGCCAAGGAGGAGACCGTTCTGGCCGCCCTCCCCGAGGAGAGGCCCAAAGAGGTTGTAGTGGTGGAGCTTCCCCCCGCCCCGCCCAAGGCGCCTCCCAAGCCCAAAGTCCAGGAGGCGCCGCCTCCGCCGCCCCCTCCCCCGCCGATTCCTGCGGCCAGGGAGGAGCTGGCGGAGCTTAAGCCCCAGCCCGAGCCAGACCTTCCGCCCCCGCCTCCTCCCGCAAAAGACCAGGTGATTTTCATCAGCAGGGATAAGACTCTGGAGCTCTTCATCCGGCGGTGGATCGACGGGGATACGGCGGGCATGTACGACCTGCTGTCCTCCGATACCAGGACTTTGCTGAACGAAGAGCAGTTCGGCAGACAGGTAGGGGCCACGGGGCTCCGTCTCTCCCTCAGGGACGGGTACAAAGTGCAGTGGCAGGAGGGGGACAGGGCAAAGGTGGTTACAGCCCAGAAGATGCTTCTCTTCCGCACTCTGAGGAGTAAAATGCTCTCTCTCGTTAAAGAGGGCAAGATTTGGAAAGTGACGTGGTAAAATCGTGTCTAACTCATCGGGGACGAGAAGAAATCCGTGGTGGAGAAGGATAATCATTACTCTGGCTTTTTTGGGCCTGGGGGGATACTTTGCCTACGGCGTTCTGCGGGACGCCGCAATGGACCTGAGCCAGGGTGTGATTCCTGCCGGGATTCCAGACTCCATCCTCGAAAATATAAAGATTGACAGGGAGATTGACGGAGACCTCTGGAAGGCCGAGGTAGGCAAGGCCGAACAGGGAAAGAACTGGACCAACCTCTACAGTATTGCCGTTGAAGTGGAACGGGGTAACGGCCAGGTCTGGACTATGAACGCCCCTGTCGGCCAGTACATGGGTAAAACCAGGAGCGCGGTCATCGAGCGTCCTGAAGGGACTGTAACCGACGGAGAAACCCTCTTTAATTACAGCGCTCCCCTGGCCTCCTGGCAGGAGGATGCAAACGTGATAGTCTTTGCAAAGGGGTTTGACGCATGGGGCGAGCGGGGCTCTTTCAAGGCGGGCCATATGACGCTGATTCCCGGGGGTATTATGGAGGCGGAAAAGGGCGCCGTGGTGAAATGGTTTGACCTGGGGGGTAAAAACTGATGAGAAGATGCTTTTTTATACTTTTCCTATTTCTTTCCGCAGCTTCTGCAGTGTCCTTTCCGGCGGTCCTGCGGGCCGAGCCCCGGGGAGACATCATCCTTGACGCCGACAAGGTAATCTACGACCAGTTCACAGGACAGGCGGAGGCGGAGGGGAAGAGCAGGCTTCAGCAGGACAACATCCGCATCTTTTCCCACCGGATGGACTACGATACTGTAGGCCAGTTTGCCACAGCCACCTCCCTTCCCGGAGAGACGGTGACCCTGCTCTACGGCAACAACCGTTTTACGGGAAAGACCCTTGAATACGACCTCCAGGCCATGGAGGGAGTGCTGACCGACGCTACCGGGGACCTGCCCGCCGGCACGCAGGGCGGGACGGTTTATATCAGGGGAAAGAACCTTGACGTGGTTCCGCTGGATTCGGCCCTTGAGAAAAAATGGATAAAAAAACGGCACACCAGGCGGGTAAAGGACGAAGAAGCCCAGGTGGCCAAGTGGACCGACGCGTCCATGACCACGTGCCCCATGCCGAAGGCCCACTACCGCCTTACTACCAAGCGGCTGGTGGTTGTCCCCGGGGTTAGGGTTATAGCCAAGAATCCCAGGGTCTACATCGCTGAGAAATTTCTGTTCTCATACCCCTTCGACTACGTAATCCCCCTTCACGGCCAGAAGGACTACGTCCTGGGGATATTTGTCCCGAGCATCGTCCACGACTCGGACAAGGGGATTGGCTACGCCCTCCAGGGGCCCTACGCGTGGGATACGGGGGAGGTCAACATGGCCTTCCGTTACTGGAGCGACATCGACCTTGAGGCGAGGGCCGGCCTAAGGCAGCGCTTCGGGTCCAACTTTTCCGTCTTCGCAAATATGGACTACTCCTGGGAAAAGCTGGACGAGGACGACAAAGGCGACGCCATAGGCGAGAAAAGGCACAGGCCCTCCTGGGGGTTTGATTTCTCCCATAGCGGCTGGAGCGCAAAGGTACAGTGGTCCCAGAGGGAGAACCTGGACCTGGAGAAGCGGGACCAGGTTATCGACGGGGTCCAGCAGACCCAGAACTACCGGAACGTGCTCCACCGGGAGCCGGAGGTGACCGTATCCAGCCCCTGGTTTACCCTGGGAGGGTTTAAGGACTTTTCCTGGAGGGTGACGGGGGTATGGGGCGAGTACGAGACGTCCAGGGCCAGGAGGGGGGAGGCCTCTTCCGGCTCAAGGTCTGTTTGGGATCTTCAGGCCCAGTACATAGTTAAAACGGGGGATATCCGCCCCTTCTGGCGGGGCCAGTACAGGCAGTTCAGCTACTCCGGGTACGACGACCCCGGCGGAAGGATGAAGGACCACCAGGAGATTTCTTCCATGTGGCTGGGCTTCCGCACCCGTTTCGGCGTGTTCGATTTTGCAAGCGCCTGGCACACCCAGAGCGCCACTGGACGCTCCCCCCTCGGGTGGGACCGGGCGGGCGACAGCGAGGTTTTTTATACGGAGCTGGGGCTGCCTGTGGGCAAGGACCTTTATCTCTCCGCCCTCTCCACCTACAACATCAAGACCCACGACGTCAGCGAGGTGGTCTACCGGCTAATCCTGGACCACGACTGCAGCCGCTGGGAGCTAATCTTCAGGGACGACCATCTGGCGCGAAACGACGATTGGTTCAGCCTCCGGTTCATGGTCAAAGCCTTCCCGGAGACGCCCTTAATCTTCGGCGATAAAAAACCCACAAACCCCTTCCCCAACCAGGGGGAGTTCCGGGGCAGGGGCCCCGCCGGAGTACCCTCCCGAAGGCCGGTTATGGAGGACGACTGGGGCGACGACGGTCTGACCTACAAGTCCGACCCCACAGAGGTTAAAGAGACAGGCGAAACGCCCGTCCCTGCTGCCGCCGGCGATGAGGAAGGCGAGGACTCAGGCGATTACGGAGATATCCTTAACCCTTAGGTGTCTTACTCCCCTAGGCACCTTGACGTGAACCTCGTCGCCCACCCTCCGGTTGAGGAGGGCCTGGCCGACGGGGCTGGAGGAAGAGATCTTGTCGGACCTCGGGTCGGATTCTTCGGAGCCCACGATGGTGTACCTGAATTCTTTGGAGTTGATTATGTCCTGGATGGTGACCGTGGTTCCGAGGGATACCTTGCTCTTGTCGATGGTGGAGGCGTCGATGATTTTGGCCTTGCCCAGCTGGGTTTCGAGGTAGGAGATGCGCATTTCAAGCTTGGCCTGCTCTTCCTTGGCGGCGGCGTACTCGGCGTTGTCGGTGAGGTCTCCGAAGGACCTGGCCTCCTCAAGCAGGGTGGATATTTCCGCCCTTCCGGTGCTTCTCAGCTCCACGAGCTCCGCCATCAGCTTCTCGTACCCCTGCTTTGTCATGGTGGAGAGGTTGTCGTTTTGTTGATTGCTCAAATTCTATTCCTCCCGGCGGGGTCCCCTCAGGGAGGCCCCTTATTCTCGTTATGTTTGATACGAGATTTTAACAAAGAAAATTCGCTTCGGCAATACGGAAGATTTCTTCCCCGGCCGGGTTATGCAGTTGAGAAAGGCATGGTGTTTTAATGGCGCGAGTTTCAAGAAGCCCCAGAAGGCGGGCTCCCTCCCCTAAAAGAGCGGAAAAGCTTAAGTTCATCCCCCTGGGAGGCCTGGGCGAGGTGGGCAAGAATATGTTCGCCCTTGAGTACGGCGATTCAATCCTGGTGGTGGACTGCGGACTCATGTTCCCCGACGACGAGATGTTCGGCATTGATTTTGTCATCCCCGACGTCTCCTACCTGGAGGAGCGTAAGGACAAGATATGCGGAATAGTAATCACCCACGGCCACGAGGACCATATCGGCGGGCTGCCCTTTATCTGGCCTAAAATCCCCGCCCCCCTCTACGGCACCAAGCTGACCCTCGGCATGGTCGGAAACAAGCTGTCCGAGTGGGCGCCGGGGTTCAAACCGGACTACCGGGAGATAAAGGCGGGCGAGAAAGTAGAGATGGGCCCCTTCAAGGTGCGGTTCATCGCCGTATGCCACTCGGTCCCCGACGGGGTGGGCCTTGCCATTGAGACGCCCATGGGTACCGTGGTTCACACGGGAGACTTTAAGCTGGACCCCACCCCCATCGACGGCAGGCTGACGGACTACGCTGCCTTCTCCGAGGAGGGGCGGAAGGGGGTTCTGCTGCTCCTGTCCGACTCCACCAACGTGGAGCGGTCCGGGTTTACCCAGTCGGAGCACACCCTCTCGACCACCATAGAGCGTCTGTTCAGGCTTCACCGGTCCAAGCGGATAGTCATATCCGCCTTTGCCTGCAATCTTCACCGGGTGCAGCAGGTCCTGGACGCCGCCGCCCGGTTTAACCGCAAAGTTGTCATGGTGGGACGCAGCATGATAAAGAACGTGGAACTGGCCCGGGAGCTTGGCTATATCCACGCCGACGAGAAGGTCCTGGTGGACCTGGAGGATATTTCCTCGGTCCCCAAAGGCTCCCTGGTGGTGATGACCACCGGAAGCCAGGGGGAACCCTTCTCCGGCCTCGTGCTGATGAGCAGGGGGGAGCACAGGGTCATAACCCTCACCGACAAGGACGTGGTGGCCCTCTTCGCCACCCCCGTGCCGGGAAATGAAAAGATGGTCAGCAACACCATAAACAGGCTGTTTTCCT
>JAAYQT010000014.1 GCA_012519165.1 Synergistaceae bacterium | reverse complement strand
CGGGCCCTGAGCGCGGCGGCCTCCAGGGCCTTAACGGCGGCTTCGTCCAGGGTTTCTACAGGAAAGTTTTGGAGCAGGGGAAGGGTCATTTCCTTATCGCCTCCTTGAATTGTGACAGGACCGATTATACCCAAGAAGACGGCGAAAGTCAGGAGAATAAACGCTGCCCCAGAAAAAAAAGGAGGGGCGGAAATCCGCCCCTCCCCTATCCGGCTTGCAAAAGGTCTTTTTTAGATTTTGATTTCGCCGGAGCGCCTCTTGTCGTCGAAGTCCTTTACGAGTCTTCTGACCTCGCCTGAAAGCAGCAGCAGGGCCACAAGGTTTGGCGCCGCCATCAGGCCGTTCAAAGTATCTGACAGATCCCACAGATGCTCCAGGAAGCCCATGGCGTCCCCCAGCAGCACGCCTCCCGACGCGCCCAGGAGAAGGACCACAATCCACAGGAATTTCATCACGGGAATTATTCTCACTCCGAAGATATAGGTGGCGCAGGTCTCGCCATACCAGTACCAGCCCAGAATAGTGGAGAAGGAGAAGAGGGCCAGCCCTATGGAGAGGATCATGGTGCCCGTGCCTCCCAGGGTTGTCTCAAAGGCGGACAGGGTCAGCTGCGCGCCGGAAAGGTCCGGCTGGGACGTGATTACGCCGCTGGTAAGGATGGCCAGGGCGGTGAAGGAGCAGACCACGATGGTGTCCGCAAACACTTCGAAAAGCCCGTACATGCTCTGCCGTACGGGGTGGTCCACCACGGCGGTGGCATGAACCATGGGCGCGGAGCCGAGGCCGGCTTCATTGGAGAAGACGCCCCGGGCAATACCCTTGGTTAATGCAATCTTAACCCCCCATCCCGCCAGGGCCCCGGGCATGGCCATAGGATCGCTGATAGCGTACTTAACGGCATTGGCCAGGGAAGGGATTATCTGGTCGGAATTGGTGGCCAGAACGATTATTCCGCCCACAATATAGAATATTGCCATGAAGGGAACGAGGTAGGTGGTAACGTCTGAGATCCTCTTAAGGCCGCCGATGATGACAAGGGCTGTTAATACGCCGACAACGACGCCGGTGTATACGCTGGGGATGCCGAAGCCGAGCTCAAAGCCCTCGGCAGTGGAGTTGGCCTGCACTGCGCAGCCGATGCCGAAGGACGCAAGGAAGCCGAATAGGGCGAAGAGCCAGGCAAGCCACTTCTGGTTGGCGCCCTTGTCGAGGATGTACATTGTACCGCCCCGCCAGTTTCCAAGTTCGTCCTTGTCGCGGAACCTTACCGCCAGGGCAACTTCCGCCATTTTGGTGGTCATGCCGAAGACGGCGGAGACCATCATCCAGAACATGGCGCCGGGGCCTCCAAGGTGGAGAGCCGTGGCCACTCCGGCAATGTTGCCCGTGCCTATGGTGGAGGCCAGGGCGGTGGAAAGGGCGGCAAAGGACGAGATGGAACCCTCCCCTTCCTTCTTTGAGCCGATGTTTCCGAAGACCTCTTTAAACATCAGGAAAAAATACCGAAGCTGGGGCACGCCGAGGATAACGGTGAGATAGACGCCCGTCCCTACAAGCAGGGTCAGCATCCAGGGTCCCCATACCAAGTCGTTGACTATGGCGTTGATTCTCATAACTTCCTGCATAGCTTGCGATTCCCCCTCTCATGTCATTAAGCGGACTGCTCCCCCTTTTCGGACTATTCCGGAAAGGGCTGCCTCATAAAACAGAAAAAACGGCGGAATCAGGTTGCAAATTATTCATTTGTCACCCCCCGGGTTTGAATTACCATTTCTTTAAAAAAAATTATAGCACATACCCTGTTCTTTATTAAGGCAGAGGGAGGGCTTTTCAGCCCTCCCTCTGCTAATGTCAAATATATCCTGCTTCTTTAAGTATCCCTTCCGCCCGTTCAAGATGCTTTCCCGGCACCTTTATTACCGGTCCCGTGCATCCCATGGAAGATTCTGCGTAGATGCCTTCCTTCCAGAGGGCCTTTACCCCGTCCTCGATGGAGAGAACGTCCACACCGCCTATTTCCTCGTCGGTGGGCTCGGACGGAGGCGCCGTCACAACTTCCTCGGCGGCGGCCGGCCTCGGGGCAAGCCCCTCCAGGATCTGGTCCAGGCCGGCGGCTTTAGCGGCGGCGAGTTCAGAGGCCACCCTGGCGGGCAGAGCGCCGGCGGCCGCTTTGGCGGTATACTCCAGTGCGCCCGCAATCACAGGGGCCCCCGAGGCCCTGGATATAATGGAGATTATCTTCTTCCACCCCTCCCCTACCGAAGGGCCGTAGCCCCAGCCAAGGGATTCGTAGGACCCTCCCGTGGTAAAGGAGGAGAACATCTTCATCAGCACGTTGCCGGTGAGGGTGTCCGTGACGCACACGTCCACTGCCCCGGCCAGGATGTCGTTGCCCCTGAGGATGGAGCCGCCGTCCTGGCGGACGCTGGCGCCGAAGGTTATGGGGTAGCCCTTATCCTTCAGGGCGTTAAGGGCCTTGAAGGCCGTCTGGGCGCCGTCCACGTTCAGGATGCCGACGGCGGGGTTTTCGATGCCAATGGATTTGGCGACAGCCGAGCCGTAAATGGCGTTTCTGACCATTGCCTCAACCCTTCCCACGGCGGTTGTGCCGGTGGATGAGGCAATTATCATGGGCCTGCCCCTGCCCGGGGTTAACACTCTGCCGATGGTGGCCACTCCCAGGGGGAAGGGGTAGTGAAGGGCTACCGCCCCGGCAATCCTGCCTTCGTCAAGGGCTTTTTCCATGGCCCGGGCCACGTCCTCCTCGCAGTCGGGGGTCTCTATCCATGACAGGTCCTCGAAGCCCTTCACCTTGGGGCCTATCATGACTGCCTCCAGCCCGGGCATGTTTTCCATGGCGATGCGGGCGCCCCGGGCCAGCTCCCCGGGGCCAAGCTCGCTCCCGGCGGCCATGAGGCCCACTGAAATACGGGGGCCCCCCGACCGGGCGTCGGAGACTATCTCGCCCAGGGCTTCCCCAATTAGTTTTCTGATGTCGGTCATGGTCGTCCCTCCTACATCTTCTCTGCCAGTTCGGAGAGTACCTCCAGGAGAAGGTTTTTTATGTCCTCTTTGGAGACCGCCGTCCCGCCCGCCGCCTTGCCTGAAGGCGGTTCAAGAATGAAGGAGACTCCGTCGGAGAGGTTGGTCAGCCTGGCAAGGAACAGGCTTCCCTTGCCTATGATCATGGCCCGCTTCATGGTTCCGGCCTTTAGGGCGTCGCATGCGTGCCCCAGGAAGGGGACCCCTGACGGAATATGGCCCTGGGTATGGGCGAAGCCCACTACTCCTCTTTCGTCCACAAATTTTTGCATGTCGGCCTTTTCAACGGCCTTTTTCATCACCGCAAGAGCCGCCGTCATCTTGATATTGGCCAGGGGCACGTCACCCGCCCCCGCCGGGAGGGTAATTTCGTTGATGTGAAGCTCGGCGGCGTACTTGTCCACGTCCAGGAAGCCCAGCCCTGCCTTCTCAAGGGGCTCATAGATCAGGGCCGAGGTTACGGCCTGGGGCGAGGCTCCCGCGCCCACGGAGTGCTTGCCCAGCACGTCAAGGCGCATTACCGGCAGGGTTCCGTCGTCGGGGACAAGGAGTACGGCAAAGCTTCCCACGCAGTCCTCCAGGGCGGGCATCTTTTTCTTTACGTGGTCCCGGCCGTTCATGTAGAGCTTAGGGATGGAGCCGCCTGCCAGGACGACGCAGTTTTTCCTTGCGCCCGAGGCAACCTGGGCGGCGCCGTCCACCATGGCGTTTACGGGCGCGGCGCAGAAGCTGCGGATATCCCAGCCGCTGGCGTTTACGCACCCGGCTATTTCGGCGATGGCCTTGGCGAAGTTACCGCCGCCCCGCTGGTTCATATCCCCTGCGGCCTCTTCGGAACATTCCACGAGGAAGTCCACCTCTTCCGGCGCCATGCCGGTGTTTTTCAGAAGGTGAAGGAGCGAAAGCGTCGCCGAGGCCTTGGAGGCAAGGTTTTCGAGCAAAACGTGGGCGAATAGGCAGTTGTCCACCTCGTGGCCGTTCCGCACGCAGCCCACGACTTTACGGCCGTAGTAGAGGGGGATGGCTTTTTTACGGGTTATCTCCTCTTCTATTTCAGCCAAAGGATGGCCCTTTTCAAGGCGGGCCATAATCGTGTCGTTCATCACCGGGCTTGCGGAAAGCTTTTCCCTCACCGATGCGGCGAAGGACTCTTCGAGCCAGACTATGTCGAACACGTCGCATATATCAATTAGGCCGAGGAATTCATCCTCGGGCATGATTTCACCGTAGGCGCCGTAACGGCCCGAACCCCTGACCCGGTTTTCGTACCAGGAACGAGGAGCGTTTTCTAGGTCTTCGAGGGTCATTCCCCCGATGTAGGCCTGGTTGGGGGCATAATCCCTGGCCTCTTCGTAAGTCTGCATGAAGGACGGCAACTCCCTGAGAAACTCTGTCTCACCCTTGGACTCTCTCTCGAAATAGGGGGTGTTTCCGTAGTGGAATCCCGCCTCCGGGGCATGGTTCAGGCAGTAAGCGTATCCTTTAATTCCCGCTGTGGCCATTGGGGCAAAACCTCCTTGTACTTTTCTCTGGCGCTTAAGGGGCCCGGAGAGACTCCGGGCCCTGCAAAAATTTTAGCTAGTCTGCAAATACCGTCTGTTCGGTTATTTCGGTCTGGAGGGCCTGGAGGGATTTCTCCACCAGATGCCTCCTGATCTCCTTCTCTTCGGCCGCAGTCCTTGCCGGGTCGCCGAAGGGGTGGGGGATGGCCACCGCCGGGACTATCCTGTTGGCGCCCACCGTAAGTGAAATGGGCACTATGGTGCAGACGTGAACCACCGGCAGGCCCGCTCTCTCTATCTCCTTCACCATCGTTGCACCGCAACGAGTGCAGGTTCCTCAGGTGGATGTGAGGATTACGGCTGTTACGCCGTCGGCGATGAGCCGGGAGGCTATCTCCGCGCCAAACCTCTTTGAGCTGGCCACGGCAGTGCCGTTGCCCACGGTGGAGTAGAACTTGTTGTGGAGTTTCTTGAAAACGCCCTCCCGCTCCATCTCCCGCAGAACGTCTACTGGCAGGACCCTGTCGGAGTCCTCGTCGGCGTAGGTGGCGTCGTAGCCGCCGTGGGCCGTGCAGAAGGCGTCGCAGGTCAGGTCGTCAATGCCGGTGATGTCGTACTCGCCGAACTTGCTGGCGCTTGAGGCCTCGATGTGGTCAGGGTTGCCCACGGGGCAGATTCCGCCGGAGGTTACCAGGGCGATGACTGCGTTCTTCATGTTCTTAACCGCAGGCTGGGGGTCCACCCTGTCAAACTGGGGCATGGGGTACTCGGTGACGAAGGGCTCCCCCTTGAGCTTGGCGGTGAACATGTCCACCACCCGCTCGGCGGCGAGCTTGTCGTAGAATTTGTTCTTCCTTACCCCCCGCTCGATGTAGCCTTCTTCGGCGGGAGTCCCGAGTTTTTCGCCCTTAAGGAGCTTGAGCAGAAGGCCCGCCATGGCGGGAACAGCCTTCCTCATTCCGGCGGCGCTGTCGGGGGTCTCCACGATGTAGAAGCTCTTTTTGTACATCTCCACCCCCGGGTTCTCGGGGTACATGCCCCCGACGGCCGGGATTCCGAGCTCTTTGACCACGGCCTCGCACAGGGCGCCGCAGGCGGTGCCGTAACGGCCTGCGTTGAAGGCGGGCCCTGCGATTACCGCGTCGGGCTTGTACTTCTTCATCATTTCGATGATTTCAGCGCTCGTCTTCTCCATGTTGGACGCGAAGTAAGAGTCGCCGCAAATCACGGTGGCAACTATTTCGGCGTCGGCTCCCAGGGCGCCCTTGAAGGCCATGCCGGGGCCGACTACGCCCTCCCTGATTTCGGGAGCGACGTCGGCCTTCTCCTCTCCGCCGATTCCGGCGTAGAACTGATTTATGTAGTGAATGATCCGGTAAGACAAATTACTCCCTCCCCTCTTGCTGGGTAAAGCTGATCATATGGTGTAGGCGCCGAGCTTCGTGAAGCCCAGCTCGCTGGTGGACCCCAGGATGGCCTGGAGTTCCACGGTGATGGTCCCGTCCGCGGCAAGGGATCCCTGCCAGCCTCCGGCGATCACGTTGGCCTCCTCGGGGTACCCTATGACCTTGTCCATGGGAGGTAGGACCACTACTTCGTTGGCGTTTCCGGCCGTCACGCAGGCGTCCGCCTCGGGGCAGGAGTCGGCCAGGGACTGGCTTGCGCCGTCCTGTCCGGCGTACTCGTCGGTGATGAGGGCTGTCTTGATGCCGGCCCTCTCCGCCTTCCAGCAGTTCATGATCAGGTCCGCGTCGGGGTTGCCGAAGCCCTCCTCGGAGATGAGAAGACCCTCCACGCCCAGGGTGCGGGCAAGCTTTATGGAGTAGGACGAGCTCCTCTTTTTGTCGGCCAGGGTCACATTTTCGTTGGTGACGATGCAGCCGAGGAAGTTTATGTCCTTGCCGTGGCGCTTGAACATATGGGAAATAATCGGGTTGTTCTGGTGGGAGTAAGTGTTGTTCTTGTCGCAGGCCGATACGCAGTTGCCCGATACGATGGCGCCGTCCATAACCTCCGTGGGGTTAAGGAAGGTGGGAAGAATCTTCTTTACGTCCACCCCGTAGAGGTAGGTGTCGTGAAGGAGGCCCTGGGACTGGAGCATGTAGAGGTAGGCCACCTTGGGAAGTCCGGGGTGGGCGGCCATGGCGTCCCTGAAGCAGGGCGTCTCATATGTTTCCACTTCATCTGCAGGCGCGCCAGTGCACTTTTCGGCCAGGTAGGCGGCGGCCTTCAGCCCCGCCATCCTGCAGGCGGTCTCGTGATCGTGTTTATCAATGTTTTCCACGTTATCCAGGATGAGCACGATGTTGCAGGTGCCCGAATAGGGCGTGTACTCGGCCCCCGGGCCCGACATGTCGATAATGCCCTCCTGGAAGCGTACTATCTTTCCGGTGGTGACCACTGCGGCGCCGGACAACACCAGGGTTTTGCCCTCGCCTACAGTATCCACGTCGGAAACCATGCCCGGGAAGACTCCGCCGGGGCCCTCCATCTTGAAGCGGGGCTCCACTACGTCCTTCACCGGCATGATGCGGACGCTCTCCCCCGGATGGGCGAGGTCGGCGTCCACCCTGGCCAGGCGCTCGTCCCCCGAAATTACGGAGAGGAGCTCTTCTTTGTTAACTGTCAGCACTCCGTCTTTGGCGAAGGTCTTGTCGCCCCAGGCGAGCCTGTTGATCTTTACCTTGTGCAGCTCGAGTTTCATGACTGTCTGTTCCCCCCTTTTTGAGCGCTGAAGGCTACTTTAAAAGAGCCTCCACGTTCTCCCTGATCTTTTCCAGGGTTGCATCTCCGCCGCTGATCCTGGCCACCTCCGCGCCGTCCTTCCAGAAGAGGAAGGCGGGAATTCCCATGACCTTGTTGGCGATGGCCACTCTCCTGTTTCCGGAGACGTCTACGGAACAGAACTTAACCCTGCCGTCGAACTCCTTTGCCATCTCCTCCACGCTCGGAAGCAGGGCCATGCAGGGGCCGCACTTGGGGCCCCAAAAGTCTACCAGCACCGGGAGGGCGCTCTCCTTGACTTCGGCGTCAAAATTCTCCTTTGTCAACTCCACCATTTCGCGTCACCTCCTTTCGGCATCTTTATTAAGGCTTTCACGCACGGTCATGCCGTACCGGGAAAGAGTCTCCTTCATTAATTCCCCGTCAATAAAGGCAAAATCGTCTTTTACATCCCCGGGCATAGTGTCGTCGGTCGGAATTCTGTCCTTCTCCGATGAATAGACCCCAAGGGCGTTTTCAATATATTCCAGGGACTGGAGGTCTGCATAGGGGTTTGATTTGCAGCCCGGCTGCTCCACAAGGACGGACCGGTAGGGGTGCTGGTAGGGCCGCAGATTTCCATAAAGGGGATGGGAGAGAAGAACCCACCCTTTATGCACAAGGTCTCTGACCCGAAGTAAGACTGACAGTGAATCTCCGTCCACAAACTCGCAGGACGATACTGTGGAGCAAAGAGCAGGATTGTTGGTGATAAGCAGCTTGCGACAGGACATTTAACTGCCTCCCTATGCCTATAGGCAAGACACTCTCTGTCGCATAGCCCCAAGGAAAGAGGAAGCGGCGCATCGGGGGAGCTATTCTTTTCAGAGGCCCGTCCGGCCGCAATCCTTTCGCCTGAGAGTTTCGCGCTCGCCCTGCATCGGCGGCCTTGCCCCTTCGGCGCCCTCCCCTTCGGGGGAAAGTCTCTCTTGCGACTTTCATCCGGCGTTCATGTTTATTTTACACAATGAAAAATTGGAGTCAAGCCATGAAAAAGCTGTTTACTCACGGAAGAAAACAAAATAAAAATGGAAATACCCCGTGACCATTCTAGGAGCCTGTCGGACTTGCCTCCGAGACTCCGTACCATAAGCGCCTACGCTCCAGATTTCACGACATCCGGATACGAAGGCGTTCTTTTCAGCGGTCCGAGGGGATAATTCCCCCGTCGGGGTG